>NZ_KV791822.1:0-671 GCF_001808005.1 Staphylococcus sp. HMSC13A10
AAGACCTGACGCACAACCGCTTCTAGACCTTTTAAACCCTATTAAGAGTGCAGGTTTAGAGTATTTTCAAAGTAGAAATAGGAACTCGGCATCATATGATTTAAACGTGGCGTTTGCGAAAGAAGTTGCTTATACAAGAAGAGCGTTATTAGAAGACCGTGAATATATCGGTACTAGAAACGCATTTAACCGTTTAAATACGGCGTTTGAGGAGCTTTCAGGCTATATGTACGACCGTTTTTATCAACTAGGAGGCACGCCATTAAATTATCACGGACATGATGATAGAGTTAGATAAAAAATAAAAGCAGCAACCAAGCACCATATTAATTATGGTGCTTTTTATAATGCCGTCATATCAACGTTTTAAAGACATTTATAACCATAATCAAGTAATAAAAATAACAGTTCGTTAAAACGAACTATAAAACGCAATAACATTTAAAAAAGTATAACCTATTAAATATAACATTTAATAAGGAGTTGAGTAAACATTAATAATAAAAATTAAAGGGAAATTAAGAGATAAACAGAGTATATAATCGAATAAAGAACAATATAAAATTAGAGGGATAAATAAAAGAAATATAAGTTCACGAAAGTGAACCCAAAAGTAACGAGCACAAAAGTAAGTTCGCAAAAAAGAACCGAAGAGCAAGTGCTATGGGCTA
>NZ_KV791823.1:0-283590 GCF_001808005.1 Staphylococcus sp. HMSC13A10
GCATAACTCCCTCTAACGAATCAATTCGTAAGAGGGAGTAAAAAAAAGTAGTAAACCTCAAGTGTCTAAAGGTTTACTACTTTATTTGAACGTCGTTTCCAACGTTAGTCTTTTACGGGCATATAAAAGGGGATTATAAAAATGACCAATACATAAGAACGAAATATATGTGGGGGGAAAGTTCTTTTTGGTATTGATAATCATTTTCAAATATTATTATACACGACTGAGAATCGTTGTCAATTAGAATCCTGAAAATTTTATGATTTATTATTAAAAGGATTAAGAAATCCCTCAACCAAAGCATTTTTGCTTAAATATCCCTACAAAAATAGTTCTCAATACTGATAATAACACCATTGAAAGTATGATAAAATTTAGTTAACAACATAACTCGTTATGACAATACATAATAATGCGTTGAACTCTTTCAATTTACCTAAGATTATTACGTTTTAAAGTAGGATGTATAAACAATACTTTTATATTTTACTTAATAACAAAAGACATTGAAATGAGGCCACTTTGACATAAACAAAAATAATCACATTAACTTTTACATATTTATTAATTTATGATACATATTTATAACATACAAAATATTTATTTCAAACATATATAGTCATATTAAGAGGTGCAAAAATGACAAATATTTTATTAGTAGAAGATGAACAAAATTTAGCTCGGTTTATCGAACTTGAATTAACACATGAAAATTATCAAGTTGATATTGAAAATGATGGTGCCACTGGTCTCGAAAAAGCACTAAATAAAACATATGATCTTATTATCTTAGATTTGATGTTACCAAACATTAATGGACTTGAGATATGTAGACAAATTCGTCAAGAACAAACCATACCTATAATTATTATTACAGCTAAAAGTGATACTTATGATAAAGTCGCTGGACTGGATTATGGCGCCGATGATTATATTGTTAAACCATTTGATATTGAAGAATTACTTGCTCGTATTAGAGCAATTCTGCGACGCCAACCTCAAAAGGATACTATTAATATTAATGGTATTGTTTTAGATAAAGAAGCATTCGAAGTAACAGTTGATGGTACACAACTCGACTTAACTAAAACTGAATATGATTTATTTTATATCCTGGCAGAAAATAGAAATCACGTATTACAACGTGAACAAATATTAGATCATGTTTGGGGTTATAATTTTGAAGTTGAAACCAATGTAGTAGATGTTTATATCAGGTATTTAAGAAATAAACTCAAACCTTTTGGTAAAGATAAAGTGATTGAAACCGTTCGCGGTGTTGGGTACGTGATACGATGATGAAACAACGAAAACTCAAATACAAATGGATGTTAATTACAACTTTAATTACGTTTGTCACAATTGTTCTATTTTGTTTAATCATCATCTTTTTTCTGAAAGAAGCACTACATAATAGTGAATTAGATGAAGCAGAGAAAAGTTCCAATGACATTATCAATTTATTACACTCTAAGCCACCAGAAGATATATCTGCACTAGACTTAAACGCGTCACTAGAGAATTTTCAAGAAGTGTCTATATTTGATGATAAAGGTAAAAAATTACTTCAAACAACTAGTGAAAATTTACCTACAATACCTTCAAATGTAGGACTATCACATCCAGAACGTGTAAAAGTCGTTAATTATAAAGGCGTTGACTACTTAGTCATCACCGAACGCATTCATTCCAAAAAGTTCGATGGTTATAGTATATTGGTTCATTCATTAGAAAGTTATGAACATCTTGTTCAATCTTTATATATTGTTGCAATAGCATTTGGTTTAATTGCGACATTTGTCACAGCTATGGTGAGTTACATTTTCTCATCTCAAATTACAAAACCAATTGTCACAATGTCTAATAAGATGAATCAAATTCGACGTGATGGCTTCCAAAACAAACTAGAACTAACTACCAATTACGAAGAAACAGATAATCTAATATGCACATTTAATGAAATGATGTTTCATATTGAAGAATCTTTTAATCAGCAACGTCAATTTGTGGAAGATGCGTCTCATGAACTTAGAACGCCACTACAAATTATCCAAGGTCATTTAAACTTGATTCAAAGATGGGGGAAAAAAGATCCTGCAGTATTAGAAGAATCTCTTAATATTTCACTTGAAGAAATGAATCGTATTACTAAACTTGTAGAAGAATTACTTTTATTAACAAAAGATAATGTAAATAGCGGACAATCTCAAGAAGAACTTGTAGATATTAATTCTGAAATATTATCTAGAGTTAAATCTTTAAAACAATTACATCCTGATTATACTTTCGATATCGATTTAGATGAGAAGCCGATTAAACTTCAAATGAATCGACATCAATTTGAGCAACTCATTTTAATTTTTATTGATAATGCGATGAAATATGATAATGAAAATAAATATATCCAAATACGCACTCAATTAAAAAATAAACAAACGAGTATTGAAATCACTGACCATGGTCTTGGTATTCCTAAACAAGATTTAGAATTTATATTCGACCGTTTCTACCGTGTTGATAAATCACGTGCACGTAGTCAAGGTGGTAATGGCTTAGGCTTATCAATTGCTGATAAAATTGTTCAATTAAATGGTGGATTCATTCAAGTCGAAAGTGAAGTCAATCAATTTACAACCTTTAGAATTATCTTCTAAAAACAAATCATTAAACGTTGACTTTATATCATTGATTCTTATATTTAACTATTTAAATTCAAAATGTATATTAAGCAACCGTTCACCCAATCAATTCATATATTTCAATTAATTCAGAACCAAAATTATCTTGGTTCTGTTTTTTTACAATAATAGGTAAATCCACTTTAACAAAATTTGAAATAATGCTATTATTGTGTTGTAAGCGTTTCAACATTTTTGTGGAGGGTGGAATATGACAAAGGACAAGAGAGAAGTTACAGAGGCACCTGTAAACTTCGGCGCAAATCTAGGGTTAATGCTAGATTTATATGATGATTATCTACAAGATCCTTCATCAGTACCCGAAGATTTACAAGTCCTATTTAGTACAATTCAAACAGGGGAAGCTCATATCGAGGCTAAACCAGCCGCAAATGGCGGTGGTTCACAATCTGGTGACAGCACAATTAAACGTGTCATGAGATTAATCGATAATATTAGACAATACGGACATTTAAAAGCAGATATTTATCCAGTCAATCCTCCAGAGCGTAAACATATTCCTAAATTAGAAATAGAAGATTTCGATTTAGACCAAGCCACTTTGGAAAACATTTCAGCTGGAATCGTATCAGAACATTTTACTGATATTTACGATAATGCTTATGAAGCCATTGTTCGTATGGAAAAAAGATACAAAGGACCAATTGCGTTTGAATACACGCATATTAATAATAATAAAGAGCGTGTATGGTTAAAACGCCGTATCGAAACACCTTACAAAGCTACATTAAATAATCAACAAAAAACAGAATTATTTAACAAATTAGCTCATGTAGAAGGATTCGAAAAATATCTACACAAAAACTTTGTAGGTGCTAAACGTTTTTCAATCGAAGGTGTTGATACGTTAGTTCCAATGTTACAACAAACAATCACTCGTGCTGGTGAAGAAGGTATTACTAATATTCAAATTGGTATGGCACACCGTGGTCGATTAAATGTATTGACTCACGTTTTAGAAAAACCTTATGAAATGATGATTTCAGAATTCATGCATACTGATCCAATGAAGTTCTTACCAGAAGACGGTAGTTTAGAACTAACAGCTGGTTGGACAGGCGATGTTAAATATCACTTAGGCGGTATTAAAACAACTGACTCATACGGTATTGAACAACGAATTGCTCTAGCAAATAATCCAAGTCATTTGGAAATTGTAGCACCCGTTGTTGAAGGTCGTACGCGTGCTGCCCAAGATAATACTCAACAAGCCGGTGCACCACAAACTGACTTCCATAGAGCGATGCCAATTATTATTCATGGTGATGCTGCATATCCAGGTCAAGGTATTAACTTTGAAACAATGAACTTAGGAGATCTTGAAGGTTATTCTACAGGTGGTTCATTGCACATCGTTACAAATAATAGAATTGGTTTCACTACTGAACCAACAGATGGTCGCTCAACAACATATTCTACTGACGTTGCAAAAGGCTATGACGTGCCAATTTTACATGTCAATGCTGATGACGTAGAAGCAACAATTGAGGCGATTGATATTGCAATGGAATTCCGTAAAGAATTCCACAAAGATGTCGTTATTGATTTAGTTGGTTACAGACGTTATGGACATAATGAAATGGATGAACCTTCTATCACAAATCCATTACCATATCATAATATCCGCAAGCATGATTCTGTAGAACTTGTTTATGGTAAGAAATTAGTCGAAGAAGGCATTATCAGTGAAGACGAAATGAATCAAATCATTGATAACGTTCAAAAAGAAATGCGTGCAGCGCATGACAAAATCGACAAATCAGATAAAATGGATAATCCAGATATGGAAAAACCTGAGGCATTACAACAACCATTGCAAAGTGATGATAAAGAATTCTCATTCGATCACTTAAAAGAAATCAATGATGCAATGTTAACTTATCCTGAAGGTTTCAACGTTCTGAAAAAACTAAATAAAGTTCTTGAAAAACGTAGAGAACCATTTGAAAAAGAAGATGGCTTAGTTGATTGGGCTCAAGCTGAACAACTTGCTTTTGCTACAATTTTACAAGATGGAACGTCAATTCGATTAACTGGTCAAGATAGTGAAAGAGGTACATTCAGTCACCGTCATGCGGTACTACACGATGAAGAAAATGGGGACACATATACTCCGTTACATCATGTACCTGACCAAAAAGCGACATTCGACATTCATAATTCACCATTATCAGAAGCAGCAGTTGTAGGTTTCGAATATGGTTATAATGTTGAAAATAAAGGTAGCTTTAATATTTGGGAAGCACAATACGGGGACTTCTCAAACATGGCTCAAATGATGTTTGATAACTTCTTATCAAGTGCGCGTGCAAAATGGGGCGAACGTTCAGGTTTAACATTGTTCTTACCACATTCTTATGAAGGACAAGGTCCAGAACATTCATCAGCACGACTTGAAAGATTTTTACAACTTGCAGCTGAAAATAACAGTACTGTAGTTAATTTATCTAGTGCAAGTAACTACTTCCATTTATTACGTGCACAAGCAGCAAGTTTAGATTCTGAAGAAATGAGACCATTGATTGTAATGTCACCTAAAAGTTTATTACGTAATAAAACAGTGGCTAAACCAATTAATGAGTTTACATCTGGTGGTTTCCAACCAGTTCTTGCTGAAGAATATGATGCAAATAAAGTGAAAAAAGTTATTTTAGCGTCAGGTAAAGTATTTATAGACTTAAAAGAATATTTAGCTAAAAATCCAGATGAGTCTGTATTACTTGTAGCTGTCGAAAGATTATATCCATTCCCAGAAGATGAAATTAAAGCTATTTTCGATGAATTACCAAACCTTGAGACAGTGTCTTGGGTACAAGAAGAACCTAAAAACCAAGGTGCATGGTTATTCGTTTATCCATACCTTAAATCACTTGTTGGCGATAAATATAATTTAAGTTATCATGGAAGAATCCAAAGGGCAGCACCAGCTGAAGGTGACGGTGAAATCCACAAACTTGTTCAAAATAATATTATTGAAAGTAGCATTACTAAATAAATAGGGGGAAATTTAAAATGCCAGAGGTTAAAGTTCCAGAATTAGCAGAATCAATTACAGAAGGTACCATTGCAGAGTGGTTAAAAAATGTTGGAGATAGCGTAGATAAAGGTGAAGCTATTCTTGAATTAGAAACAGATAAAGTTAACGTAGAAGTTGTATCAGAAGAAGCAGGTGTATTATCAGAACAACTTGCTAACGAAGGCGACACAGTTGAAGTAGGTCAAGCTATCGCAGTTGTTGGTGAAGGTAGTGGTAATGCATCAAGTGGTTCATCAGATAATCAAACTCCACAAAATAATGATGAAACTAATAAAGACGATCAACAAGCTAAAGAAACAACTCAACAATCAAATGATAATAATCAATCATCTGATCAATCACAAGATGATTCATCTAATAACCAATTTGTTAAAGCAACACCTTCAGCGCGTCGTCATGCACGTGCAAATGGCGTTGACTTAAACGAAGTGGCTGGAAAATCAAACGACGTTGTAAGAAAAGAAGATATTAATAACAATCAAAACCAACAACAATCATCACAAAGTGATAACAAACCTTCTGGTAATGAAGCTAAAAAATCAAGCGACAAACCATCTAAACCAGTTATTCGTGAAAAAATGTCACGCAGAAAGAAAACAGCTGCTAAAAAATTATTAGAAGTATCTAATAACACAGCAATGTTAACAACTTTCAATGAAGTTGATATGACTAACGTTATGGATTTACGTAAACGTAAGAAAGAACAATTCATTAAAGATCACGATGGTACTAAATTAGGTTTCATGTCATTCTTCACTAAAGCTGCAGTAGCTGCACTTAAAAAATATCCTGAAGTTAACGCTGAAATTGATGGCGAAGACATGATTACTAAACAATACTATGATATTGGTATTGCCGTTTCTACTGAAGATGGATTACTAGTACCATTCGTAAGAGATTGTGATAAGAAAAACTTCGCTGAAATCGAAGAAGAAATCGCAAACTTAGCTGTTAAAGCACGCGACAAAAAATTAGGCTTAGACGATATGGTTAACGGTTCATTTACTATTACTAATGGTGGTATCTTCGGTTCAATGATGAGTACACCAATTATTAATGGTAGCCAAGCTGCAATTTTAGGTATGCACTCAATCATTACACGTCCAATTGCAATCGATAAAGATACAATTGAAAATCGTCCAATGATGTACATTGCTTTAAGTTATGACCACAGAATCATCGATGGTAAAGAAGCAGTAGGATTCCTAAAAACAATTAAAGAATTAATTGAAAATCCTGAAGATTTATTATTAGAATCTTAATTTTATATTCGTAAATTGAATAAAATAAAAACAACGGGGATTCGTTTCTCCGTTGTTTTTTTATAATTAATACTATAGTTGTATATCACTTTTAAATGTTGAATGATAATATGATTTTAATAATGAAATTAAGTAATGAATGATAAGGTGAAAATGATGAATACAGATGCTATTGTTGCGGATAAAATATATAAAACGATAAATCATAAAGAAATAATAAAGGGGATATCTATGTCTATCCCTCAACATACGATTACGCTTATACAAGGACATAATGGAACAGGCAAAAGTATTACTTTGAAAATGATTGCCCAACTTTTAAAACCTTCAACTGGATCAATTAATGTTAATGGTACTGTGAGTTATGTTCCAGATGCATTTCCTCCTTATCTTAATTTAACGATAGCTGAATATATTAAATATCTGATTCATACATATAACTTAAACAAAAATGACTCATTTCTTAATACTGCATTAGATAAATTTCAATTAACTCCATTTTTAAATCAAAAAATTAAAGATTGTTCAAAGGGAACTCAACAAAAGGTTAATATATTACAATGTTTATTAGCGGAAGCAGATGTATACATTTTAGATGAGCCTTTTAATGGACTAGATGATAGTTCTCTAAACTATTTAATTCATATATTGAATAAATTAAAACATACTGCAACAATTATTTTAACTTCACACGAAGCGCATATTCATAACAATATTATCACTCATATTTACAATATCGAGACCAATCAATTAACAAAGCTTAGTGACAAACAATATCATTATAAAATTATAACTATTCAAGCAAGTGATGAATTAAAATTCAAGCAATTCTATAGTGAAATCGCTCAACAATTCAAATTAACAACACTAGAAAATGATAAAGATGATATTTTCAATATTAAAATTGAAGATAAACAAATGAATGCAATACTTTTGGAATTAATCAAAGCTGGCTTTCCAATTAAAAAGGTAAAAGAGGAGAGTGACATTTAATGACAATGTTCAATTATCAATTTAAGAAATTGATACGATCTTATACCTATATTCCTCCTTATGCATTATTTATCGTTTGGATTATTCTGTTATATGTATATAGTGGGCAACCTGTACTTTCAGCATACGCTTCAGCCACTATCATATTGTTACCAGTTGCCGCTTGGTTAACTATTAATAATTTTAAATTAGAGTCAAATACTGAAAGACAATTACTATTTATTCAAAATCAATCTAAATTAAAGTATCTAACTAACAAATTGATATTCAGTTTTATTATTATGATTCCACTGATTTTGTTTTCTATAATATATCCAATAATATTGCACAGTTTTTCTGAACATCTAACAATATCCAAATTATTTTTAGGTCTTTATCTACATATACTTGTCATAATTATAGGAATGATCATTGGAGCCGTTATTAATACTCAAAACATATTATCAAAAAGATATAGTTGGTTACTTTTAATATTGATTGTTTTATTATCAATATTAAGACAAACAGTAATTCAACATTATCCAATATCAAAATTCATTTTATGGATAATCCCACCAATTGGTGATGTTATACAATATTATCAACTATCCTTAACTGAAATTTTATCAACTGATTTTTTATTATTAAATATATGGTTTGTGATATATATTATTTTAAGCTCTACCTTACTTTATTATATTTTCTCTAAAACCGAGTATCTATAAAAGAACGTCCTAATACTGTTTGAATTTAACTGTTAAAAGCATAGCTTACTATGTCGCTATTAACATCATTCAAAGATTAGGACGTTTTATAATTATATTTTAATAAAGCATGAAGACTTCAATAATTGCTAAAATAAGAAACACAACAAAAGCAATTAGAAAATATTTAAAACTTGGTTTTTGTTTATTTTGTAAATTTGTAAAAACTTGTATACCTGAATAAACAGCAATTAATACAGTAATTGCAAATATAATCCACATACTGGACATATGATATGCCTCCTTCACTAATCTCTATATTTACATTTTAATATACTTTCTCGATAATACCAAAATGAATTTTTGTTCAAATATGAAAAATTAATTACAAACAACTTTACACTTGGTGAATATTTTGAATTTTATACACGTTTCAAGTTATTTTCTAATAGAGTTCATCATATAAATCATGGTTAAAATACGTTATAATAATAGAGTAAAGATAAATGATTAGGGGTGTCAGTAGATGAGCGGAATTAGAAGCGTCACGTTAGGTACAAGTGACTTATCTAAAACGAAAGAATTATTCGAAAATATATTAGGTTTAAATTCATCTGAGAAAGGCGACAACGCATTAAGATTTGGCGATGCTGATTTAAATCCAGGAACACGTATACATTTTGTTGAAGTTCCAAACAATGACTATCAAAATTCACATATAGATAGTGTAGGATTAAGAACACCGTCAGATTCTGGTTTGGATGAATATCAAGATATATTAAATCAACATCAAATATCTTTTAGCTCAATTACTGAACTCAATGGTAATATGCATTTTAACTTTGAGGATCATAACCAACAATTGTTTGATATCTATTCTAACGAACATAATACAGGTGTCCCTTTAGGTATGCCATCATTTGAAAGTACTGTAAATCCATTACATCAAATTCAAGGTTTAGGACCTGTTATTCTTAAAGTGAATGAATTATCTATTACAGCTTCAATTCTTAATAAAGTATTTGGTTTACATATATTTGCTGAATATCTTCCTTCTGAAGAAGCTACTCAAGCCATTCAAGTATTTAAAATAGGTGAAGGTGGACTTGGAGGCGAGCTTCATTTGTATGAAGCAGAGAACGAAATTACTAATCAAGAAAATGAAATGATAGAACAGGTTGAATTTTCAACAAATAGTAAAGCTGATTTTGAAAATGCTAAACAAACTTTAAAAGAAATTGGCATTCCATATCAAACATTACAACAAGATGATTCCGAATCATTAAGAATCACGGAAAATAGTGGTATTTCTTTTATATACACACTAGATAAATAATTTAAATATTCATAAAGGTAGGGAACAATAGATGTTACATGAAACGTGGAAAGAACGCACACCAATTAAAAAAGTTGAGGTTACGAATACAGATGCTAAAAAATTTACTGTATCTGATATGTTAACTGTTGGTAAGCAATATGATGTAATAAATGAAACAGAAGAATATTATCAAATCATTGATAATTCTGGTTTAGTTGGTGGCTATTATAAAACATACTTTAAAGAAGTTTAATTTCCTAATATTTTAAAGTTAACTTTACTAAAAGTAGATAAAACAATAGTCAACAAGACTAAGACAATTGGAAAGTACAACCCACATGTCTTAGTCTTTTTCATATTAAAAAGGAGCATGCAAATAATGGCACAATCACAATATAAAAACTCAGATGTTTCCGTATTTAACGATGCGAAAGCACTATTTGATTTAAATAAAAATATATTATTAAAAGGGCCTACAGGTTCTGGTAAAACTAAACTTGCCGAAACATTAAGTGAAGTTGTAGATACACCAATGTATCAAGTTAACTGTTCAGTTGATTTAGATGCTGAAAGTTTATTAGGCTTTAAAACAATTAAAACTAACGAACAAGGTCATCAAGAAATAGTATTTATAGATGGACCAGTAATCAAAGCAATGAAAGAAGGCCATATTCTATATATTGATGAAATTAACATGGCTAAACCTGAAACATTACCAATTCTTAATGGTGTATTAGACTATCGTCGTCGAATTACGAATCCATTTACAGGTGAAGTGATTCAAGCTAAACCTGGATTCAACGTTATTGCAGCAATTAATGAAGGCTATGTCGGTACATTACCGATGAACGAAGCACTTAAAAACCGTTTCGTAGTTATCCAAGTTGATTATATTGATGGAGACATTCTTAGCAACGTTATTAAAGAGCAAAGTCGTTTACAAGATGATGCCATCATCAAACAAATTATTAAGTTCAATGAAGATCTACGCATAATGTCAAAACAAGGTCAAATCTCTGAAGAAGCAGCAAGTATTCGTGCCCTCATTGACTTAAGTGATTTAATTACAGTAATGCCAATTGAACGTGCCATCAAACGTACAATCATCGATAAACTTGAAGATGAAAGAGAACAACAAGCAATTATTAACGCAATAGAACTTAACTTTTAGAGAGGGATTATTATGAGCGACCGTTTCATAAAATTTAACGATGAACAATTAGATGCTAAACAAGTTATGATGTTGCAAGACTTAGCACGTTTACTTTTAAAAAATGAACAAACGCAAGTCAAAATTCAAAAATTCCCTTTTTATAATCCATTTAACAATACATTAATTACTAGTTGGTTTTGGTCTCATCGCTCAAAACCCGTTGAAGAAGCAGGTCTAAAAACGGATGTTATGTTAGCTGCTTATGGATATTATATGATGGATGTAGATATTACTAATGAAGTACTTCATAACGATGAATTTAATCATCCTAAATTTTTCCAACAATTATTCAAATTATTGGAAGATATGCGTATTTTTAATGAAATCAAAACTATGCGACCAAGCACAGCAAAATATATTGATTTACGCTTGAAAACTAGACTCACATTTACTGAATCACAAATTAATGTATACAAAACAAAAACACTATATACAGACTTATTATTTTTATATTTAGAACACGCTTTTATAAAGCAAAATTTCTATGATGTTCCATCAATTCACCCTAAATTCGATGATGTATTAGTAAATATGTATCAATATTTACCTAATTTTTTCCAAAACAAATCTTCAGAAGACAATATGTATTTAGCAGAACGTATATTATATCAAGTTGACGACTTACTAAAAGAAGATATGTTAAACGAATATTATTATATTCCTAAAAATTTATACGAAGATATTCAAGCTGAAACATTCGAAGATTTGAAACGTACAGATGCAGCAAATACTGATGGCCACGATCAAACGCAAGAAGATACTGATGCAGTTACGGCAGAAGCTGAAACTAAATCTGCAGACAGTCAATCTGAAGGTGGCGCTTATTTAGAAATGGAACTTCATGAAGGTGAAAATAGTGATGTTATGGCAGATAATGATACTGCTAGAGAAGGCGACTCGTCTGATGATATGACAGACATGATGACCAAAAAAGGGAAAGGGTCACAAAATACATTAGACCGTGAAGAAGGCGGGTTTATTGGACAAAATAGTGCATTCGCATTAGAAGGTATCAATCAAAATGTCGAAATTGAGTGGAAAGTCCCTGATATTTTACCTGAATATCTTCAATTATATGAAGACGTCAAACATGATGTTCAATTTGAAATTAAAGATTTAATAAAAATTATTAAAAAGACAATCGAAAGAGAACATCAAGATGAACGTCATAATTTAACTAAAGGTCGACTACAAAAAGACTTAATTAATTGGTTTATAGATGATCAATACAAATTATTTTATAAAAAACAGGACTTAAGTCAATCGTTTGATGCAACGTTCACTTTATTAATTGATGCTTCTGCAAGCATGCATGACAAAATGGATGAAACGATAAAAGGCGTTGTACTTTTCCATGAAACATTACGAGAATTAAATGTTAAACATGAGATACTTGCATTTAATGAGGATGCTTTCGACTCTGATGATTCTAAGCAACCCAATATTTTTGATGAAATCATTCATTATGACTATTCTACAATGAAAAAAGATGGTCCTCGTATTATGGCACTAGAACCACAAGATGATAATCGTGATGGTGTAGCCATACGCGTTGCTAGCGATAGACTGATTCGACGCAGTCATAACCAACGATTTTTAATTGTCTTTTCAGATGGGGAACCTTCTGCATATAATTACAGTCAAGATGGTATTATAGATACTTATGAAGCAGTGGAAAATGCAAGAAAATACGGTATTGAAGTCTTTAATGTATTTTTAAGTCAGGAGCCAATAACAGAAGATATAGAACAAACGATTCATAATATCTATGGTCAGTATTCTATATTTGTTGAAGGTGTAGAACATCTTCCTAGTTTATTATCTCCATTATTGAAAAAACTCTTACTTAAATCTTTTTAAAAATTTGTCTAATTATGAAATTTAAATGAAGTAAGTGTTTAAATTTTCTGAAATTATATAGACTTACAAATTATATTTATGCTAGAATATTTAATGTTGCATATTTAATTATAAAGGAGCAGCATTATGAATAAGAATACATGGATTGTAGGGTTCATGCTATTTGCTATGTTCTTTGGTGCAGGTAATTTAATCTTCCCAACGAATTTAGGTTTAGATAGTGGACACTTTTTCTGGCCTGCGATTCTCGCTTTTGCATTAACTGGGATAGGATTGCCTTTACTTGGCGTCGTGGTTGGTGCACTTGATAAACAAGGTTATATTGGCGCATTTAATAAAATTTCACCTATATTTTCAATTATTTTTTTAATTGTTATTTACTTAACTATTGGACCTTTGTTTGCCATACCTCGTACGGCATCAACATCATTTGAGATGACAATAACTCCAATTGCACATTCACATGGTAATCTAACATTATTTATTTTTACGTTAATATATTTCATTATCGTATTATATTTATGTATCAATCCTAATAAAATGGTTGATCGTATAGGTTCATTATTAACACCTTTATTATTAATTACTATATTAGCTATGATTATTAAAGGGTTTATTGATTTTAGTAGTCATTCTTCAAGTCATGGGAAAACAGAACTGTTTAACAATAATATCGGTAGTTTTTCACAAGGCTTTACACAAGGTTACTTAACTATGGATGCTATTGCTGCAATAGCATTTTCTATGATTGTAGTTAATGCGATAAAAGCCACTGGTGTTAATCACGCAGATAAAATTTTCAAACAAACGTTAATTGCTGGATTAATAGCAGCTGTAGCATTAGTTTTTATTTATATATCACTTGGATTTATCGGAAATCATATCGATGTCTCAGATGCAAAATTAAAAGCATTAGCCGCGAAAGACCAAAATGTAGGTACATATTTATTAACTACTATGGCATCAACAGGTTTCGGAACATTTGGTAAGTATTTATTAGGTATTATTGTTGCATTAGCTTGCTTAACAACGGCATGTGGATTAATTGTAGCTGTTAGTGAATATTTCCATCGAATTATTCCTAAAATATCTTATAAGACATATGTTGTGTTCTTTACAATTGTTAGCTTTATTATTGCTAATCAAGGTTTAAATGCAGTGATTACGATGTCACAACCCGTTCTTAGTGTCATCTATCCAGTAGCGATTACAGTAGTTTTATTAATATTATTAGCTAGATTTATTCCAACAAAGCCAATTACACAACAAATTACTGTTATAGTAGTTGCAATCGTATCGATTTTAAGTGTAATTCACACACAAGGGTGGTTAAAACTTAACTTTATGGATTATCTTTGGTTAAAAGATTATTCATTAGAATGGTTCCCAATTGCTGTTATTACAACAATTATTGCATATATTATCGGTGCATTTATTAAACAACAACCTATCGTCTATCAAAAAGAATAAATCATAGAAAAATAGCCAGTAAAATGAGTTTTAAAATGACTCATTTTACTGGCTTCTTTATTTATCATGCTTTGTGCTATTCTTTTCTCATTGATAATAGATGTTGTTTTAAATCATTTTCTAAGCCTGATAGTTCTTTTTCGGCAGCTTGTCGTTTTTGTCGACCATCATGCTGAATTTGCAATGTTTGCTCGATTGTATCAATAATATCACTTTGAGTTTGTTTTAATGTTTCAATATCTACAACACCACGTTCATTTTCTGTGGCTGTTTCAATAGCATTTTGTTTTAACATCGCGGCATTTTGAGTTAGTAGATCATTAGTAGTATCAGTGACTGCGCGTTGAGCAGATACTGCATTTCTTTGTCGCATGAGCGTTAGGGCAATAGCCATTTGATTTTTCCAAAGTGGAATACTTGTTAAAATCGAACTTTGAATTTTTTCAGCTAAGGCCTGATTAACATTTTGAATCATACGAATTTGTGGGGCAGTTTGTATTGCAATTTGTCTTGAGAGTTGTAAATCATAAATTCTTTTTTCTAATCTATCCACAAATTGTTCCATATCTGCAACTGCTTGTATATCCATTTGATTACCTGATTGTTCTGCTTTATGTTGTAAATTGGGAATCGTTGTTTGTCGTATCTCTTGTTTTTTACGTTGAGCAGCTGCAATATATAACGTTACTTCATCAAAATATTGTTTGTTTTGGTCATATAATCCATCTAATAAATCGATATCTTTTGTTAAATTACCTTTATGCTTTTCCAATTGAATTGTTATACGATCAATTTGAGAACTAACAGATTGCATTTTGGAAAATATTTCATTAATTGAGGCTTGAGTTCTTCTAAAGATACGTTTTAATTTAGATTGTTTGCTTGGGTCTAAATCATTTGGATTAACTGATTTTAACTTACTCATCAATTGATTTAATGAGTCACCGACAGGTCCCATGTCTTTAGATTGAACATCATCTAACATTTGATGAGAGAATTGAGACATATTTTGTTGTAAATTAGTACCAAATGATAATAAGCCATCATGATCTAGCGGTTTAATTTGCTCGCTAATTTGATTGATTTTTTGTTGGTCTTTCTCAGTAAATTGATGTTCAAAATCTTCGACAACTGTATTTGATTGCCCAGTTTGATTATTAATATACTGATCAAGAGGATGTGAGGCCTCACGTTCTAGTTCATTTGACATAGCCATTAATGCTCCTTTCTATATTATTTTTGTCTACGTTGTTGCTCTAATTTGTTTAATTCCATTTCAACATCTAATCGTTCATAATCTTCTTCATTTAATTGTTTTAAGTCTGCTACTAATGTGCGTTTAACCTCATCAAGAGTAATACGCGTTTGTTCTAACTTTTGCTTTTCTTCATGTGATTTCTTAGGCATTTTCGTTAATCTAGTATACGAATCCACTAAATTCAAAGCATTATCTATATGTGAATAGAAAAATCCTTCTACTTTAAAAAACATACCTGGACGTTGTTTCACACTCATATAAATAGAGCGAGATATTCTATAGATATGATTTACTTGTCTGAAGTCTTTAATAGATCGAATATTAATAAATGATTTTAAAATCATTCGAATTTTAGCCTGCGCTTGATTCAATTGACCTCTAACATATCTATATTCTCTTCTAGTTAAACCTATTTCATTTAAATACTTCCGTGATGTTAGCCGTTGGGTAGGGAAGTATGACACTATAAACCCACCCAAACCAATAACAGCATCTATGATAAATGACAGATCTAATCCAAAGATACTAATCATCCAAGCAATAATCGCTACAGGAATACCTACCATCATTCCAAATATTCTTGAAATATTATATCTCAACTGCCATCTTCCTTTTTAAATTAGTTTAAATCGTTTTAAAATCTTTCAATGATTCATCAACATCAAGTGTTTCAATATCATAATTGGTTACATTTGAGGCAGGAGAAGCACCTGAAACAACACTATTAATAAATTGATCTAAACTTTCTGTATCTCCTTGTGCATATATATCTACATAATCATCAACATTTTGTACTGTTCCTTTAATATCATGTTGATTTGCTATTTTCTGTGTATAAAATCTAAAACCGACACCTTGAACTGTGCCGAATACTTGTATATGTTTGCGTTCCACCATAATCACCTCTTAATATCATTATAAGGATAAAACGTTAAAAAAACTAATAATAACTACACTACGTATCGGCCAAAAGTATGAGTCTTCAAACTTGATTTTGTTATACAACAAGTTAAAATTAACATATAGAATTATACAAAGAAGGGGATACATATGTGGACAGTTGCAAAAATTAGAGCTGACTACGAGGGTTGGTGGTTATTTGAAGATTGGCCAGAAAAAATCGTAAAGCAATCTGAGTTTTCATCATATGATGAGATGTTAGAAGAATATCAAGATTTAATTAAAGCTTGCCAAGCCTATTATGATAACTGTGTAATGGGAAAATATAATATGTACGCATTTTACAATAATTGTGATTTAAATTTCTGCGAAGATTGTGATGAAGATTTACAAATATTTTATAGTTTTATTGTTTTAAAAAATAATGAAGTATATTATAATCTTCCAAAAATAGTTTAAATGATAATTTCCTATAATTGTATTGCAATTTTGCTATTTTTAAACTATAATATTAATTAAGCAATAGTTTTATTCCATATTGCAAAAAGTATTTGCTATTATCGTTATGACTAATTAGACCATGTATTTTTTGTAATATGCGAATAACGCATATTGAATGAATTTTAGTCTTGGAGGTTTCAGATTATGAAACAAGGTACAGTTAAATGGTTTAACGCTGAAAAAGGATTCGGCTTCATCGAAGTTGAAGGAGAAAACGACGTATTCGTACATTTCTCAGCAATTAACCAAGATGGTTACAAATCATTAGAAGAAGGTCAATCAGTTGAATTTGAAGTAGTTGAAGGCGACCGCGGACCACAAGCTGCGAACGTTGTAAAACTATAATAAATAGATTGTAACAATTGACTTTATTAACTAACACCTTACCAAGATGTAAGGTGTTTTTTATTGGAGTTTTTATATAAAATTAGCGGTTAGTGATCATAGGGTCACTAACCGTTTTTTATTTGAGGAATAGAAGTATATTAAAGAATAATAATGTAGACAATTTTATATAAATATTATACAATAATTATAACAACTAAAGGGAGGGATTAAAATGGAAAGTTTATTCAAATTATTACATGTATCAATTGGACGCTTTCATATTGGCTATAGAGGCAGACGTGTTAAATGGTAATTAATACACCTACTTTAGAGAATAAGATAAAAATCATCTTATTCTCTATTTTATTAGTAATATTTTCCTCTGCTTCATTAAGTATTTCCATAGGCATTTTTTCTATATTAATAAAAAATGAATTTGTACTTCAACTATGTGCACTACTATCATTTATAATAAGTTTTATAATAATACCAATTCTTTTTATTAAACTTTTTAAGTTAAATAGTGTTGAAGGTTTATCTATTAATGTGAACAAATGTCTGTTAATATTTTTATGTTTTATTTTTATGTCATTTATTACTAAAGACTATTTAATAACATTTTATTTCCTATGTGTAGCTATTGGAGAGGAATATTTATTTAGACATATAATATACAAAATACTTAGTAAGGAATTTAATATAGTACTTATATCGATAATTGGTTCAATTTTATTTGCTTTTTTATTACATCTAAATGAACCTTTTTTAATTAATTTGATTAATAGGTTTCCAAGCAGTATAATATTATATTTTATTCGTTATAATATAAATTTAAGTTTTAGTATAATTACACATTGGATTTATAATTTACTATTAACTTATTTGGGGTGAATTAATGAAATATTATTTTTCTACTTTTATTTTAATTTCAATATTTTACGGGATAATGTGTTATTTTCAATTCAATATTAATGTTTACCTTGCATCAATATTAACGCTTTTAATTCCTACTATTATTACGGGTGTTTTTATTTTTTACTGTAACAAACACTATCAATTTATGATTACAAATAGTCTGTTTAATTTATTATGTTATATCTTATACAGTCTTTATATAATGAATTTACCTAATTATGATTCTTATATTTTAAATTCTAAAAAAACGAATGATCAATTTGAAATTTCTATTGATGAGAATATGATAGCTATACCTCAATTAATTTTTATATTTTTATTTATGACTTCCGTTTTATTTTTATTAATACTTATCAAAAAAAGGAGGGGTTTTAAATGCTAAAATTACAGAATATTAAAAAAACTTATGGTTCTACAACTATCTTAAATAATATTAATTTTGATATGAATAATGGCGATATTATTGGTTTAATTGGTAAAAATGGTTCGGGTAAAACCACTCTAATGAAATTAATTGCTAAAATGCAACGACCTTCTGAAGGGACTATTTCATACAATAACCAAGATATACATATAAATGAAAATATATTTACTGACTTTGGTTTTATGATTAATCAAGTATATTTTCCTAATTATAGCGCGCGTCAAAATTTAGAATTTTATTTAAAAGTAAACAATCAAAATCAATATCTCGATAAAATAAGTGATATTTTAACTTTTGTTGCTTTAGAAGACAATAAAAAGAAGGTTAAAGACTATTCATTTGGTATGAAGCAAAGACTATGTTTAGCAATGTGCTTAATTACAGAACCTAAAATAGCAGTTCTAGATGAACCGTTTGTTGGTTTAGATCCAGTAGGTATTGATCAATTAATTCAACTTTTACAACAATATGCTGCAAAATATCAATCTATATTTTTAATTTCTAGTCATCAGATTAATGAATTAAAACAAATATGTAATCGTTATTTGTTCCTTAACAATGGTGAAATCAAAGAATTAAAATCTACACAATTTGAAAATCGACAATTACTTACATATACAAATCCAATAAAAGATATGCAATCAATCAAACAACAATTTGATTTTATTACGCATATAGATGGCAATACTATAGAAATTATTGACCAAGAAGATAATCTGAAATTAATTCAAAATTACATAGGTAATGATAATACTTTACTCAACATCAAAAATATTGAAGCAGATTATATATCATTATTTAAATAGTTAGGGGATTAAACAATGTTAAACGAAATTTTTAAATTTACAGTAAAGTTAAAGTCATTTTGGGTCTTATTATTAATCAGTTTATATCCATTACTTATTTTTATAGCAGAACTAACACATAGTGATTTTGTTTCATTATCATCAACTGAAAAAAATAGTGTCTCGTTTGCAGAATTACTGATTGCTATTTCTGATACAGAACTTAAATTTTTATTACCCATTGTATTAATAGGTATGATGATTGGTCAAAATTTTAATGATGATATTAAATCAGGCCGCTTAATCTTATTTAAAGATCAAAATAGGGATAAGATATTTAACTATAAATTTTTATCTATTTTATTATTAGTTATTATCTCACGAATAATATTAATCATTTCTAGCATTATCGTATATCTATTCTTTGTTAATAAACACGACTATTCTTCACACTCATTATTCTTAAATGATACATTAGTGAATAAAAGCTTTATATTATCATTAGTAGGTATTTTCAGTACGATTATTATTTTGTTATTTTTAGGAATTTTATCATCAATTAAATTTAATTCAGCTTATACAATTATGATTATGGTAATTGGATACATATTAACTAAAATCGTAGAAATGCTACCTAAATTTAAAGTTCTACCAGTATCTTTTATAAAACTAGAACATGTTCAAGATTTTAATTTTCAGTTAGGTATGATGATAGGGCTAACATTGCTCTACATTATTATTTTTTACGTCATCGCTCGTACATTATTTAAAAAATTACAGTATTAATACAAAATTAAAGGTTCAATACAAGACAATCATTAATTGGTTGTCTTATATTGAACCTTATTTTTTAACTATTTTGTATCATTAATAATCAATTGTCTTAATGATTGACGTTTAATGACTTCACGTGCTTTGCCATCTTTAATAAAGAACACTGATGGCTTTTGCATTTGGTTATAATTTGAAGCCATAGAATAGTGATAAGCACCAGTTGATAATATCGCTAAGTAATCTCCACGTTGTACTGAACTTGGAAGCTTAGCATTTTTAATAATAATATCTCCCGATTCGCACAATTTACCTGCAATTGTCATAGTATCATCCGCTTCTTCATGACGATTAACGAGTAACGCTTGATACTCGGCATCATATAACGATGTTCTAATATGATCACTCATACCACCATCAATAGATACATATTTATTGACTCCAGGAATAACTTTTGTTGTTCCTACTTCATATAGTGTTATACCAGCTTCACCAACAATTGAACGTCCTGGTTCGATGCCTATTTCAGGTGTATCCATATTTAACTTGTTAACTTCTTCTTTAATGGCATCTGTAATTTCAGCAATACCAGTTTCAATAGGGAAGCTAACATCGCCTTCAACATATTTAATTCCAAATCCGCCACCGAGGTTAAGCAATTCAATATCAATATTGTTGTCATTTAACCAATTCAACACAATTTTAGCTGTTTCAATCATTGCTTCAGTACCTTCGATTTGTGAACCAATATGGAAGTGAATACCTTTTAAATGAAGGTGTTTAGTTTGTTTAATTTTATCTACCGCTTCATTAGCTAATCCATAACGGATTGAAAGGCCAAATTTACTATCTTCTTGACCTGTTTGGATAAATTCATGTGTATGTGCTTCTACACCAGGATTGACTCTTAATACTACTTGTACAGTATCATTAGCATAGCGATCAATTAAATCAATTTCTTCTAAAGAATCTATAACAAAATAGCCAATGTTATTTTCTAAAGCATATCTAATTTCATGTTTCGTTTTGTTGTTACCATGGAAGTGGATTCGACTTGGATCAAAACCTGCTTCAAGTGCTGTATATAATTCTCCTTCAGACACTACATCTAAATGTAAATCTTCTTCTTGAACAAGTTTAACCATTTGTATACATGTAAATGCTTTAGAAGCATATGAAATATTATATTTTAACCCGCTTTGTTGAAATGCTTGATGATAACGACGCATTTGATTACGAATTTGATCTTCATCATAAACAATGGTACGGGTACCAAAACTTTGAGCCACTGTTTTAAGACTTGTACCTCCTAATGTTAATTCGCCGTACTCGTTATATTCTACTGTCATATTTATCTATACTCCTTTATAAGAGAATCATGATTCATTGCGCTAAGTTGTTCTGAATTTGCTCCCACACCCTTAAATGTGTATTCGTCTATGCGCATATCTTCATTATATAATACAACTTGGTCTTGTGCATGTACGTTATCGTCAACTTCCACAAACATATGACTCATCATTAATGCACGAATAGGGTAGCGTTTTCCATTAATAAGTGCTTCATGTTGTGCTCTCGTTCTTAAAATACCATCACCATAACCAACATCTACTACTGCAAGTTTCGTATTATCATTTTGAGTTTCAAATGCCCAACTATAACCACAATAATCGCCTTGCTGAACATCACGCACTTGTATAACATTGGCTTTCACTGTTAGTGATTGTTGAATCACTTCTTCATCTAAACTACTATATGGGCGTGAACCATATAATGCGATACCAACTCTTGCATGTGTATGATGGGGAAGAACGACTTGACCTTCACGATAATAACTTGCACTGTTTTGAGCATGGATTAAATCAAAATGATGACCTTCATCTAATAAAGTGTTCAATACTTCTAGCCATGCTGCACGTTCATGGTCATATTCAGGTACACCGAATTCATCTGCATAACCAAAATGAGTCCATAAACCAGAAATAATCATTTTATCTTGATTTGAATTTTGTTGGTGATCTTGTAATACTTCTTGTATTTCGTCTAATGTTTTAAAACCAGAACGATGTAACAAATTTTCAAATTCTAAATGCACATGAATACCATGCAAGTCATTCTTATGTTCATAATAATATTTTAAAGAAGGTAACGTCATATGAATTTCATTTTCACGAACAGTATCAAAATCATACACTGCATTCATAAGAAATACTGTAGCATTAGGCGCTAATTCACGTACTCTTACAGCTTCTTTTAACGAAGTCGTACTGAATGTATCAATTCCTGCTTTTAAAAATTGCTTTACTGCAAATTCTAAACCATAATGATAGGCATTATTTTTAACAACAGCCATAATAGGTTGTTGATTTTTTACTTTCTTTGCATTTTCTAAAAAAGCGTCTGAATCGACTGACCAAATTGCTGTCAATGGTTACACCTCTTTGTAATTTAGTAATAAATGTTCATAATAGTTAGCTACATCAATTAATACTTTTTCATCAAAATTTAAATGAGATGTATGTAATCCTGTTACATAGCCTTTATCTTTATTTCGTGTACCTACAAACACAAAATAAGCTGGTGCTAATAATTGACCATAGAAACTAAAGTCTTCGCCAAATAAAAATGGCGTTGGTTTTTCAATGACTTCTAAGTGAGCATCTTTAAGCGCTTGCTCTACAGGTTTGCGTAATTTAGGATTATTAATTGTGGCAGGGTATCCTTCTTCAAATTTCACTTCACAATCCACATTAAATAGTAGTTTCACACTGTCAGCTATTTTTTGCATTTGATTTTTAACAATAGTTAAATCATCAACATCGTATGTACGAATAGTACCTTCTAGATAACCATGACTTGGTACTGTATTAATCGCTTCACCAGCTTCAAAATGTCCCATATGTACGATATTACGTTTTAAACCATTTAAATGATATTGTTGAATTTGAGCAACTTGGTTTAACACATGTTGTAATGCTTCACCACATGAATATCCTTGTTCTTTATCAGCAACATGACTAGATAAACCTTTTAAATAAAAGCGATATTCAGTTGCACTAGCTGTGATTTCTTCATCTCTAATAACTACTGTGCCTTCATCTGAGAATGGATTCACATGAACACCAAATACTGCTTCAATTGGGTATTGTTCAAAGGCATTTGCATTAATAAGACGATGCGCGCCTCCACCAGTTTCTTCAGCAGGTTGGAAAATAAATACAACATTATGTGGAAGAGTTCCTTTATCAGCCATTGCTTTACAACGTTGTACAAACAACATAAGGGCAGTTGTATGACCATCGTGTCCACAAGCATGCATCACATTGTCATTTTGACTTCGATAGTCTACATCATTTTCTTCGAATATCGGTAAAGCATCAATATCTGCTCTATAAGCAATCGTATGATTACTATTACCTTCTAAATAGGCGATAGCACCTGTTTCTAGCGGTCTTTCAAATGTCACACCTAAGTCATTTAAAAATTGAGTAATATATTCAGTTGTTTCGTATTCATGTAAACTTAATTCAGGATGTTGATGTAAATGTCTTCTATGAGTAGTTACAAATTCTAATTCATTCATCAAAATCATTCCTTTCTCTAAAAATCCCCTAATGACGTTATCATATTTAATGATAATAAAAAGTCGAAACGAAAGGGTGGGGAGCTATCTGTTCTCTAGAAGTTAATCATTTACTCCTTTAAACTTAAACTGCTCAACCACGTCTTCGTTTCAACTTACTTTCATTTACGATATATTAATCGTTTAATTTTCTTAATGCAGACACAATCTCACGTTTAGAATCTTCAACTTCAGAAGTCTGTTTAATCACTTTAGCAGGTGTACCTGCAACAACTGCACCTGCAGGAACATCTTGTGTCACAATAGCGCCAGCTGCAACAATTGCACCTTCACCAACACGTACACCTTCTAAAATAACTGCATTTGCTCCGATTAAAACATTATCTTCGATGACAACTGGTGATGCGCTAGGTGGTTCAATAACACCTGCTAATACTGCACCTGCACCAACATGTACATTTTTACCTGTAGTAGCACGACCACCTAAAGTTGCATTCATATCTACCATAGTACCTTCGCCAACAACTGCACCGATATTAATCGTAGCGCCCATCATTACGACAGCACCATCTTCAATAATCGCTTGTTCACGAATAAATGCACCGGGTTCAATTCTAGCATTCGTATTAGTTAAATCTTTTAAAGGAATCGCAGAATTACGACGGTCCATTTCAATCTCAACATCTTCAAATTGACCTTGATGTTGTTCATAGAATGGTTTCCATTCGTCTGCTTCTACAAAAATCACTTTAGAATTATCTGAACCAAATACTTTAAACGATTCAGGGAAAGTTACATTGTCAAAATTACCGTTAACATAAACTTTTAATGGTGTTGATTTTTTTGCATCACTAATATATTGAATTATTTCTTGGGCTGATAAATGTTGTACCATAATTTCGCTCCTTCAGTTGAATTATAAATTATCGAAAGTATAAAAACCTTTGTCTTTGTGAATTAATTTTTCAGCAGCGCCAATTGCTCCATTGGCAAAGATATCTTTTGATTGTGCTTTATGTGAAATAGTAATTGTTTCATCAGTACCAGCGAATAATACATCATGTTCTCCGACAATTGTACCTCCACGAACTGCATGAATACCTATTTCATCAGGTGTTCGTTTTTCTGATTTATCATGACGATCATATACAGGCGTTGTTTTTTCACGTAATCCTTCAATGACATCATATAGTTTAACTAACGTACCACTAGGGGCATCGACTTTTTTATTGTGATGCGCCTCGGTAAGTTCAATATCAAAATCTTGTAATAGGGGAACAGCCGCTTCTAGAATTTTGGTAAGCGCGTGTATGCCATAACTCATATTCGCACTGAAAAATACTGGCATGTTTTTCCCTAAATCTTCTAGTTTTTCAACTAATTTTTCTTTTTCACCAGTAGTTGCGATAACTAATGGTAATTTGAACGATTCTTCTAATAATGGGAATAATAAATTAGGATTAGAAAAATCTATCGCAACATCGGCATCTTTTGCGTCAGCAATGTGTTCGTATTGTTGATAAGGTGTTGAATCTTTCGGTGTATGTTCGATAACGCCTACAATTTCATGGCCTTTTTCTTCAGCTAATCTAGCAACTCGTTGGTTCATAGCCCCATAACCAATTAAAAGAATTTTCATTATTTTTCACCTGCTTTAAATGTTTCATAAGCTTGTACTAATTTTTTACGATCATTTTCTTCTAATGGTAGAAGAGGTAAGCGTAGTTCATAGCTTCCAAAGCCTTCATGAGCAGTTAATGCTTTGATTGGTATAGGATTTATGTCTACAGATAGAGCATCTAACAATTGTCCAATTGGTTCGAACGCTTTAGTGATATCGTCCCCGTTTTGTTTAGCGTCATATAAATGTTGGAATTCTTTTGGAATAACATTTGCAATGACAGAAATAACGCCATTGCCACCACGTTCGTAGAAATCAACTACATTGTCATCGTTACCACTGTATATTGCAAATTCATTTTGATTAACTCGTTTTTTAACTTCTTCAAAGTAATCAAAGTCATTTGTAGCATCTTTTAAAGCCACAATATATTGATTTTTACTTAACGTTTCAACTGTCTCTGGTTCAATCGTCATATTTGTACGAGAAGGCACATTATATAATACAACTGGTAATTCAACTGCATTTGCAATTGTTTCAAAATGTTGTACTAAACCGCGTTGATTCGTTTTATTATAATAAGGTGTAATTAACATGACTGCATCAGCGCCTAATTGTCTAGCTCGAACAGATGCTTGAATTGATTTTTCAGTATTATTTGTGCCAGTACCTGCAATTACAGGTACTTGTTTATCTACTAAATTTACTACAGTTTCTAATACATGCTCTTTTTCATCGTCATTTAAAGTAGGGCTTTCTGCTGTTGTACCATTTACAATGATTGCTTGAGCATTATTTTCTAGTAAAAATGAAACGTGACTTCTTAAAGCATCATAATCTACCTCGTTATTTACGAATGGTGTAGTTAATGCTACACCTACGCCTTTAAACATGTGTGTCATATTAAAGAACTCCTTTCAATTTTAAAACTTGTTCTAAAACTTGAACTGCGTTTAATGCTGCACCTTTCAATAAATTATCTGATGTACACCATACATGGAATGTATTGTCTAAAGAATCGTCTCTACGAATACGACCTACAAACACTTCATCTTTACCAGTAGAATGTATTGCAAGTGGATATTCATTATTAGCTGGATTATCTACAAGAACTACTCGATCATCTTTGTCAAATAGTGCTTGTATTTCTTCAACAGTTGTATCTTGATTGAATGTGACATCCATTTCCACGCTATGACTATCTTGAACAGGTACACGAACACATGTAGCAGTTACTTTTAAATCTTTATCATTTAAAATCTTACGTGTTTCATCAATCATTTTTTGCTCTTCTTTTGTATAACCATTTTCTAAAAATACATCAATGTGTGGTAACACATTATTATAAATAGGGTGAGGATATGCTTCAGGTTCTTTACCATTGGCACCCTCAGATAAATCTTTTTTACCCTTAATACCAGATCCTGAAACCGCTTGATATGTTGTATAAGCAACACGTTTTAAACCAAACGCTTCTTGTAATACTTTTAACGGTACAACTGATTGAATTGTAGAACAGTTTGGGTTTGCAATAATTCCTCTAGTGAATTTAGGTTCATTGACTTCTGGAACTACTAAGTCTACATCTTCTGCCATACGCCATTGACTAGAATTATCGATAACAATAGCGCCAGCTTGTTCAAATAGTGGGGCGAAATGTTCACTTGTACCGCCACCAGCACTCATTAATACATAGTCAAAATGTTCACTTGCTGCTTCGTCAGTTAATTCTTGTACTGTATATGTTTGTCCTTGAAATTCTATATTTTGACCAGCAGAACGTGCTGAAGAAAATAACACTAATTCGTCAAAGGGAATTGCTTTTCTATCTAATGTTTCTAACATTTTTGTTCCTACTAATCCTGTTGCGCCAACTACTGCTAATTTTGTCATGTGTAAGTCACTCCGTTTTCAATATTATTAATATTGTGAAAAATTAAGTTAAATCATTTATATATCAAAAGCACCGTATAGTTCTTCGACAGCTTTTTCACCATTTTCAGCATCAATGACATAAGAAATACTAATTTCTGATGTGGTTGTTTGGTAGAAGGGGATTTTAGCATTAATTAAAGTTATAAATGCTTTAGATGCAACACCTGACATATCTCTCATACCTGAACCAATTAAAGAAATTTTTACATAAGCTTCGTTAATTTTATAATCAAGAGCTTCAAAATTAACTGCTAACTGTTCTAAAATTTGTGAGATTTGATGTACATCTGTGTCTTTAATACTAAATGATAATTGTAATCCTTCATGGTTAACGATTTGGGAAATCATATCCACGTTAACTGAGCCTTCTTCTAATTCAGTGAATAATTGTGTTAATAAACGATTATCTGGTAGGGGATATGTGATTGTAACATGCATCATGTGTTTATCTAATGCGACCCCAGTTACTGCTTTTTTCTCTAATAAATCACTTCTAGACATAATCCATGTTCCTTTCACATTTGATAAAGTTCTTCCTAAATATAGTGGAATATTGTAATTTTTAGCCAATTCAACACTGCGCGTCTCAAGCACGCCAGCACCAAGTGCACTCATTTCCATCATCTCTTCATAAGATACATACTCTAAGCGTTTAGCATGACTTAAAATTCGAGGATCTGTGGCATATACACCATCTACATCTGTATAGATTTCACAAGGTATGTTATTGCTAGCTGCTAATGCCACTGCTGTAGTATCAGAGCCACCTCGACCTAATGTAGTTAATTCATGGTTCTCATTAATTCCTTGAAAACCAGCAATCACAAGCACATCATGTTTCTCAAATGCATCAGTGAAGGTTGAAGGGTTAATTTCAGCAATTTTACTTTTTAAGTGATGTCCAATTGTTTTAATTCCAGCTTGGTATCCAGTCATGGCTTTAGCACTAACACCAATATCGTTTAGCACCATAGACAAATACGAAACTGTTTGTTGCTCTCCAGTTGTTAAAAGTAGGGCAAGTTCTTGCTCTTTTGGAGTTGACGTTAAGGTTGATACATTTTCCATCAATTGATCTGTAGTTTTACCCATAGCACTCACTACAACAATCAGTTGTTCATCTTGTTCAACTCGATCTTTTAACATGTTTGCTATATTTTTAATCTTTGTAAAATCGCTGACGGAAGATCCGCCAAATTTCAAAACACTTCTATTCAAAATTTGTCCTCCTCAGTTAGTAGGGAGACCCACCTATTCAATAAAAAAAGAACAAGTCTGGAATGCGACTTGTTCTACATTTATGTACAAGTGATGCACTCCATTATTATCAAATAATGACAAACTCTTAGCTCTTAACCAAAAAGTCCAACAAATGATATCTGCTATTATCATTCGTTTCGGCATTGCCCCCTTTCAATATTAGCTGTTAGCAGACAGTAATCTAATATTTACTCATGTTTAATGCGCCTCATCAAAATCTTATTCAATTGATATGTTTTTATTATACATATCTGACATGTGACTGTAAACCGATAATTGTGATTTTTTCAAATAAACAGAAAATTTTAAAGCCACTTTCTTTTAGCAAAGATTAGTGGCTTTTATGCAAAAGTTTGATTAAAACTTTTGTATTCCTTAAAACCTTATAGCATTTTAATGCTTAGTATCGCTTGTGCAATCGTTAGAAGAACGAGTGTATTCCTTTTTAACTTCTTTCAAAGATCAATAGTTTTTATGCAATCGTTTGTTAAAAATCTTAATAAAATAGGGGACTAAAATCCCATAAAAAACCCTTAAGTGACATCAACATTCACTTAAGGGTAATCAATATAATTTAATTATTGTAATACTCCAATTTCTTGTAAGTACTCTTCATAAGGAATTTCTTTTGAAACAGAACCTTGTGGATTTAAATCAATTACACGGTTAGCAATAGTGTTAATGAATTCAAAGTCATATGACGTAAAAATAAGTGAACCTTTAAATGATTTTAATCCATCATTGACTGCAGTAATACTTTCTAAGTCTAAATGGTTAGTTGGTTCATCTAATAATAATACATTCGCACTTGAAAGCATCATTTTACTTAACATACAACGTACTTTCTCTCCACCTGATAACACGCTTGCTTTTTTCTTAACTTCTTCACCACTAAACAACATACGCCCTAAGAAACCACGTAAGAACGTTTCAGTCTGTTCATCTTCTGGTGCATATTGACGTAACCAATCAACAAGATTCATGTTTACACCATCAAAGTATTCAGAGTTATCTTTAGGGAAGTAACTTAATGAAGTTGTAACACCCCATTTATATGAACCTTCGTCTGGTTCCATTTCACCAGCTAAAATTTTAAGTAGGGTAGTTTTAGCAATTTCACTATCTCCAATTAAAATAGCTTTATCGTTAGGGTTCATCGTAAATGAAATATTATCTAATACTTTTTCACCGTCAATTGTTTTAGAAAGATTTTGAACACTTAACAAGTCATTACCAATTTCTCTTTCTGGAGTGAATTTTACATATGGATAACGTCTAGATGATGGTTGAATATCATCTAATTCGATTTTTTCTAATTGTTTTTTACGACTTGTTGCTTGTTTAGATTTAGAAGCATTTGCAGAGAAACGTGCCACGAAATCTTGAAGTTCTTTAATTTTTTCTTCTTTTTTCTTATTTTGTTCTTGTGCCATTTTTTGAGCTAATTGACTTGATTGATACCAGAAATCATAGTTACCAACATAAACTTTAATTTTACCAAAGTCTAAATCTGCAATATGTGTACATACATTATTTAAGAAGTGACGGTCATGTGATACTACGATGACTGTATTTTCAAAATTAATTAAGAAATCTTCTAACCAACTAATAGCTGGAATATCTAAACCATTGGTAGGCTCATCTAGTAATAGTACATCTGGATCGCCAAATAAACTTTGCGCTAATAATACTTTTACTTTTTGATTATTTTCAAGTTCAGACATCTTTTTGTCTTGTAAAGATGCGTCAATACCTAAACCAGATAGTAAGTTTGCAGCATCTGCTTCTGCGTTCCAACCATTCATCTCAGCAAATTCGCCTTCAAGTTCAGCAGCACGAATTCCATCTTCATCACTGAAATCTGGTTTCATATAAATTTCATCTTTTTCTTTCATTACTTCATATAAACGTTCGTGACCTTTAATAACTACATCAAGTACACGTTCGTCTTCATATGCAAAGTGGTCCTGTTTTAAAATTGCTAATCTTTCATCTTTACCTAGTGATACATGACCAGTTTGTGAATCTAACTCACCAGATAATATTTTTAAGAAAGTAGATTTACCTGCACCATTCGCTCCAATTAATCCATAGCAATTACCATCAGTAAATTTAATATTTACATCTTCAAATAGTTTACGATCGCCAAAACGTAAACTTACATCAGTTACTTGTAACATGCATTTGCTCCTTTTTATATCGTTATTCTAACGGAAGAATTATATCATATTATTAAGATACTTTCGACCACCTACAACTTGTAATGATAGATTACTCCGCTCATGTTATACTATAAAAGAATAAATGACTCGAAGGAGAATATAATGGCACTAGAAAAAGATATCGTAGGTTCAATTGAATTTCTTGAAGTTACCGGCTTACAAGGTTCGACTTATATGTTAAAAGGACCAAACGGAGAACAAGTTAAACTGAATCAATCAGAAGTAAATGAAGAAGATGAATTACAAGTAGGTGAAGAATATAGTTTCTTTATCTATCCAAATAGATCAGGAGAATTATTTGCAACGCAAAATATGCCTGATATCACTAAAGATAAATATGATTTTGCAAAAGTATTAAAAGTAGACCGTGATGGTGCACGAGTTGATGTAGGTTTACCAAGAGAAGTATTGATACCATGGGAAGATTTACCAAAAGTTAAAACACTTTGGCCAGAAGCTGGTGACAAACTACTTGTTACTCTAAGAATCGATAGAGAAAATCAAATGTTTGCTCGTTTAGCAAGTGAAGGTATTGTAGATAATATGTACACGCCAGTTCATGATGATAGTAAGCAAAATGAAATGTTAGAAGCTAGACCTTATCGTGTCTTACGTGTAGGTAGTTTCTTATTAAGTACGGAAGGCTACAAAGTCTTCGTACATGAATCAGAACGTAAAGCTGAACCTAGACTAGGTGAGTTAGTTAAAGTACGTATCATTGGCCATAATGAACAAGGTGAGCTAAATGGTTCATTCTTGCCATTAGCACATGAACGACTAGACGATGATGGACAAGTCATTTTTGATTTATTAGTTGAATACGACGGTGAATTACCATTTTGGGATAAATCAAGTCCAGAAGCCATTAAAGAAGTGTTTAACATGAGTAAAGGTTCATTTAAACGTGCTATCGGACATTTATATAAACAAAAAATCATCAATATTGAAACAGGTAAAATTAGTTTAACTAAAAAAGGTTGGTCTCGCACTGAAAACAACCAAGATAATTAATACAAAATCTTATTTCTTCTATTAAAAAGGTAAAAATAATTTAATAACAACTATGTATTGCGTTGATTGAAACTTATATTTCAATCGACGCTATTTTTATGTTAACGATACTTACTTTAATATTTCCTCTTCTACTGAATTTCTCCTAAATCTTTGAATAATCTCAATACGATTAAAGTCTAAAAAGCTGATATATATAAGAATTTCTAATAACTTAACATAACTAAATCTAAACTTAACAAAACATTTACATTAACATAGTTTTTAATTAACAATGATTCGTTAATATTAGAACTGTAAGAAATACATATAACATTTGGGTTATTTATATTAGGAGGATGTTTCAATGAAAAAGTGGCAATTAGTCGGTACGACTGTATTAGGAGCTTCAGTACTTTTAGGCGCATGTGGCGGCGGTAACGGCGGTTCAGGCGAAGGTAAAGATGTAAGTGGTGAAGTAAAAGGTGACGGATCTTCAACAGTCGGTCCTATCATTGAAAAATTAAACGAAAAATTCGCTAAAGATTATCCAGACGCTACAGTATCATCAGGTACTTCAGGAACAGGTGGCGGATTCGAGAAATTCATTTCTGGAGAAACAGATTTCTCAAATGCTTCAAGACCTATTAAAGATGAAGAAAAGAAAAAATTAGAAGACAAAGGTATTAAATACAAAGAATATAAAATTGCTCAAGATGGTGTAACAGTAACAGTAAACAAAGATAATGACTTCGTAAAATCATTATCTAAAGACCAACTTAAAGAGATCTATTCTGGAAAAGCTAAAACTTGGAAAGACGTTAACTCTAAATGGCCTGATAAAAAAATCAAAGCGTTCTCTCCTGACCAATCACATGGTACATTCGACTTCTTTACTGAAGAAGTAATGGATAAAGGCGATATCAAAGCTGAGAAAAATGCTGATACTAACGTCATCGTACAATCAGTTCAAAAGAACGAACAAGGTATTGGTTACTTTGGTTATAACTTCTATCAACAAAATAAAGACAAATTAAAAGAAGTTAAAGTCAAAGATGATAAGGGCAAAGATACTAAACCAACTAAGAAAACAATCCAAGATAACTCTTATGCTTTAAGTAGACCATTATTCATCTACGCTAAAGAAAAATCATTAAAAGAAAACAAAGCTTTCCAGGAATTCATGAAATTCACACTTAAAGATGAAGGTAAATCTGCAGAAGATGCTGGTTATGTAGCACTTCCTAAGAAAGATTACAAAGATGAACTTAAAGAATTAAAAGATTACATTAAGAAAAACAGCAAAGACTCTGATAAAAAAGAAGATAAATAATTAACAATAGAGTTTGGGAATACAACGAAAATCAATACAAAGTAGGTTAATTCAGCCACTTTGTATGATTTTCTTTTCAGGTTAGCACATAAATATCATGAGTCTTTACTCTTATCAACCTGAAATATTCCCACTCTTTTTTTATAATTGGGAGATTTAAGAAGAGAGGTTTTCATATGGTTTCAAATACAAACATTAGAGAAATGATTGCTAAAAACAATGCCAAAAAGGGTGGCATGAGCGATAAAATAGTGCCAATCATTTTAGCTATCATTTCAGCAATTTCAATTTTAGTAACTTTAGGGATTTTATTTACATTACTAACTGAAACAATCACTTTCTTTACACGTGTATCAATCACAGAATTTTTATTTTCTACAGATTGGAACCCGTTCTCAGCTAAACCTTCATATGGTATTTGGGCATTAATCATTGGAACACTTAAAATCACAATTATTGCAGCTTTATTCGCAGTTCCAATTGGATTAGGCGCAGCTATTTATTTAAGTGAATATGCTTCAGATAGAGCTAGACGCATTATTAAACCAGTACTTGAGGTGTTAGCAGGTATACCAACTATCGTGTTCGGTTTCTTCGCATTAACATTTGTTACACTGATTTTAAGATCTATATTTCCTGACTTAGGTAGTTTTAACTCAATTAGTCCTGGATTAGTAGTAGGGGTAATGATTATCCCACTTATTACAAGTATGAGTGAAGATGCAATGGCATCAGTTCCAAACAAAATTCGTGAAGGTGCATTAGGGTTAGGTGCTACAAAATTAGAAGTTGCAATAAAAGTTGTTTTACCTGCAGCAGCTTCAGGTATTTTAGCATCAATTGTCTTAGCTATTTCAAGAGCAATTGGAGAAACAATGATCGTATCTCTAGCAGCTGGTAGTACACCTACAGCTTCATTAAACCTAACTGGGTCAATCCAAACAATGACTGGTTATATTGTTCAAGTTGCTACAGGAGATGCTACTTTCGGATCAGACGTTTACTACAGTATCTATGCGGTAGGATTCACGCTATTTATTTTCACATTAGCTATGAACTTACTATCACAATGGATTTCTAAACGTTTCAGAGAGGAGTATTAAAATGTCTACAACAACTACTAACGTAGCAAATCATAACAAAACATTAGTCGATCAAAATAAAGTCGAAAAAAATATTTCTAGTCGTATGACGAAGAATAAAGTATTTAAAGGTATATTCTTAGCTTGTACATTAATAGGATTAATCGTATTAGCAGCATTATTAATAGATACATTAATCAAAGGTGCTGGTCATTTAACACCTTCATTCTTCACTAACTTTTCTTCATCTACACCATCTATGGCCGGTGTTAAAGGTGCTTTAGTGGGAACATTATGGTTAATGATTACTATCATTCCAATTTCAATTATTTTAGGTGTCGGTACAGCAATTTATCTTGAAGAATATGCTCGTAAAAATCCATTTACAGACTTTGTGAAAGTTTGTATTTCTAACTTAGCCGGGGTACCTTCAGTAGTATTCGGTTTATTAGGACTTACATTATTCGTACGTGGTATGGGAATCGAGTCATTATCTCTTGGCAAATCAATTTTAGCTGGTGCATTAACAATGTCTTTATTAATCTTACCTGTCATTATCGTAGCATCACAAGAAGCTATTCGCGCGGTACCCAATTCAGTACGAGAAGCGTCATATGGTTTAGGTGCAAATAAATGGCAAACGATTTACAAAGTCGTTTTACCGGCTGCATTACCAGGTATTTTAACTGGATTTATCTTAGCTTTATCTCGTGCATTAGGCGAAACAGCGCCTTTAATTTTGATTGGTATTCCAACAATTCTATTACGTTTACCAAGCGGCATCATGGATCAATTCCAAGCATTGCCAATACAAATTTATAACTGGGCTAAAATGCCTCAAGAAGAATTCCAAAATGTTGCGTCAGCAGGCATTATCGTATTATTAGTTATCTTATTATTAATGAACGGTTTAGCAATATACTTCCGTAACAAATTTAGTAAGAAATTTTAAAAACAAACGAAATCTTAATATTGGGAAAGCGATATTGATTATTAAGTAGACTTATTTCAACTTAATTATTTAGAAGGAGTTTTATACTATGGCTAACAAACAAGTCGAAGAAAACAAGAAATTAAATGAACTTAAAAGCAATTCAGGGCAAAGCGTTGCTACAATTGTAACTACAGATGATAAAAAAGATTCAATTTCAGATAGCGAAAGAAAAGTAGTATATTCTACTCAAAATTTAGATTTATGGTATGGCGATAACCATGCACTTCAAAATATCAATTTAGATATTCTTGAAAATAACGTCACTGCTATTATTGGACCATCAGGTTGTGGTAAATCAACTTATATTAAAGCATTAAACCGTATGGTAGAACTTGTACCTTCTGTAAAAACAGCTGGTAAAATTTTATACCGCGATCAAAACATATTTGATGCTAAATATTCAAAAGAGAAATTAAGAACTAATGTAGGTATGGTATTCCAACAACCAAATCCATTTCCAAAATCAATTTACGACAATATTACTTACGGTCCAAAAACACATGGTATCAAAAACAAAAAAGTATTAGATGAAATTGTTGAAAAATCACTACGTGGTGCTGCTATTTGGGATGAATTAAAAGACAGATTACACATGAATGCGTATGGTTTATCTGGTGGACAACAACAACGTGTTTGTATAGCTAGATGTTTAGCGATTGAACCTGATGTTATTTTAATGGACGAACCTACATCAGCATTAGACCCAATCTCTACTTTAAAAATAGAAGAATTAGTTCAAGAATTAAAAGAAAATTATTCAATTATTATGGTTACACATAACATGCAACAAGCGGCGCGTGTTTCTGATAAAACTGCTTTCTTCTTAAATGGTTATATTAATGAATATGACGACACTGACAAAATTTTCTCAAATCCTGCTGATAAGCAAACTGAAGATTATATTTCAGGACGATTCGGATAATAGATGGCAGTTATTAGACAAAAATACGAAGATCAACTAGAAGGCTTAATCAAAGATTTACGCCGACTAGGTCTTCGTGTTTATTTTAATATTGAGAATGCCTTAGTGTCGTTAAGTGAAGAGAAGAGAACATTTGCCAGAGAAACTATTCAAAAAGATAAAGAAATCAATCATCTAGATCATGAAATTAATGAAAAAGTGATTATGTTGATTACAAAACAGCAACCAATAGCTACAGATTTGAGAATGATGATGTCAGCATTAAAAATTTCTACAGATTTAGAGCGAATGGGAGACAATGCAGCTAATATCGCTCATATTAGACTTCGAGTCAAAATAACTGACCATTATGTATTAACTAGATTAAAAACAATGGGTAAACTTGCTATGTTAATGCTTGAAGATTTAAATACAGCCGTTAAAAATGAAGATATTACTTTGATTAAAGAAATTATCGAACGCGATCAAGATATTGATGACTTATATATCAATATCGTTAATACTACTTACTTAATTGATAATGATCCTTTCGTTGCTGGACAAGCTCATTTAGCCGCTAGAAACTTAGAACGTGTAGGGGACCATATTAGTAATATTGCTGAAAGTGTATATTACTTCTTAACTGGTAACCGTTATGAAACATCACATTAATCTACCTATATAATCCAAATTAACAAATAAACATATAATAGCCCCTCAAATGAATGGTGATTTTTTCATTTGAGGGGCTTTTATTATAATTATTTTGATTGACCTTCAATCTCATCAGTTAATGCAATTGCTTCATCGACTAATTCAGAAATATAGCGAATAGTATCTTTTAATGGCGCTTCAGTTGTAATATCTACACCTGCTTGTTTAGCTAATTCAACAGGAGATAAACTGCCACCTGATTTTAACGTATTTAACCAAGCATCGACTGCTGGTTGACCTTCATTTTTAATTTTTTGAGAAACAACCGTACCTATTGTTAAACCTGCAGAATAAGTATATGAATATAATCCCATATAATAATGTGGTTGTCTCATCCAAGTTAACTCGGCACCATCAGTCATTTCAACTGCGTCACCGAAAAATGTTTGGTAAACATTTAACATAATATCATTTAGAACTGGAGCAGTTAGAGATTCTCCATTATCTACTTTTTTATAAACTCCCCGTTGATATGCCGCTTCAAGTAAGTGTGTCACCATATTATGATAATAAGTACGTGATAAAATTGAGCCAATCACCCAACGTTTAAAACGCGGGTCATCACTATGGTTAAATAAATAATTGGCCATCAACATTTCATTCATAGTAGACGGGGCCTCTACAAAATACATAGACGCTTCAGATTCTAAGAAATTTTGATGTGTTTGTGCTAATGTAAAATGTCCAGCGTGTCCTAATTCATGTGCTAATACAAATGTTTCAGCCATTTTACCCGTCCAAGAAATAAAGACATATGAATGTGTAAAATATGGACTAGCACAAAAAGCGCCAGTATCTTTACCTTTATTTTGAGCAAAATCTATCCAACGATTCTGATAAGCAGATTCAAGCATTGAAGTATAATCATCACCCAACACATTTAATGCACCATAAATATATTTTTTAGATTCTTCTATTGAAATATCTGGTTCATAAGTAGGATCTATTGAAATTTTCAAATCTTCAAATCGCATTTTATCTAAACCATGAACACGTTGTAATAATTTGGCATATTTTTGCATTACTGGTGCTAAATCACTCATAATTACATCAATTTGTCTATCAAACATGTCTCGTGTCACTTCTTGTTCTTGTAACAGATAATCAATAACAGAATCATAGCCTCTTAAATCTGCTTCAATTTTTTCTTGTTGAACTTGCATATTATAAGTTGCTGCAGTTGTATGTTGATATCGTTTAATAGCATCACTAAATGAATTGAAACTTTTCTTTCTGAATTCTGCATCAGCATGATCTTCATATTCATTTTCAAATGTTGCGTAATCCATTGGATAATCTACATTTTCATGTTCAAACGATTCAAATGCGATATCTAGCATTTTTGTCGTACCATATAAATCATAAGGTTGATTAATAGTAGGGGATAAACTAGCTAAAGTTTGTTCTACTTTAGGATCTAGTTGATATGGTTTACGCTGAATGAGTTGCTGAATATAGTGTGGATATTGTGTTTCAGCTAGTAAGTGTTGTAATTCATCATCATCTAAATCTAATATTTCCGATTCTAAAAATGATAGCTGACTTGCGATTTTACCATATGAAGTATTTAATTTCGCATTTAATTGTTGTGCTTTTTCATCACTAGTATCTACACTTAGACGTAATTCTGAATAGTTTCCTAGACGATCTAATTGTATTAATAGAGTCTCATACTCATGTAATGCTTTTTCAGCAATTTGATAGTTTGTTAGTTGACCAGCAAATCGTTTATTAAAATCTATAGTTGAAGCCATTATTTCTTCTAACGTTTCGTAAAAGGCATCATCATTTTGGAATAAGTCTTTTAAATCCCAGATTTCTGAACTTGATACATCTTTTCTATTAGGTAAGCCTTGAGACAATATGTTTCACTCCCTGTTTGTTAATATACGTCATATTATACATTAGTTATTTTTCTTACGCAGTTGATTCAGATAGGAAAATCAAACTTTAATTAAAAGTGTTATTAATGAGATATACTACTATAGTAGGTTTAGTTGTTAGTTAGAAAATAGTATAATAAAATAGTGTTATTTTAAATAAGGAGAATTCGTATATGACAATTTTTGATATGCCCAATTTCCTATGGATTACTATATTAGCGGTCATCATACTAACAGTGTTTTGCACTTTAGTATTACATAGATGGTTTATTGCGGCAGTAATTTCATTTGTGGTTTTAGGTGTGTTGGCATTCTTAATCCCTAACTTTCAAGATATTACATATCAACCGTTATTAGGATTTGCTGCTTTTATGGCAATAATCAGTTTAATTATTAGTTTCTTATTATGGTATTTCACTCGTAATTGGAGACGTGAAAGAAAGAAAAAACGACTCGAAAAAGATATGCGTAGATATGAACAATTTGAACATGACTATAATGATGATTTCGATAAATATCGTCGTCGTTAAATATAATTTTCATAACCCGATTCTGAATATAACTAACAGAGTTGGGTTTTTAATTTTGATGTAACTAAACATTTTTACAATATAAATATTAGCGTCTATAAACTTTGGCGTTATTAATTTAATATCATCATTTTTATGGAGAGATATCAATGAATATTTTTAAAATAATCACTGCAAAGTGCATAGAAATGATTGTTGTGCTGTTAGTTTTATCAACGATTACTTTTTTATTGATGAAATTATCACCGGGTAATCCAGTTGATAAGATTTTACATTTAGATACTGCACAAGTTTCAAATACACAAATTAAAGCAACAGAGGACAAACTTGGACTAAATGATTCCATATTTATTCAATGGTGGCATTGGATCAATCAAATTTTACATTTGGATTTAGGTGTTAGTTATCAAACAAATGAGCCAGTTACTCAAGAAATCACTAACTATGCACCCCCAACTTTAATTATAACTTTAGGTACACTTGTTGTTTCTATTATTATTTCATTACCATTAGGTATCTTAGCAGCAATCCATTATCATCGCCCAATTGATAAAATAATAAGAATAGGTACTTCATTATTGGTCAGTTTACCTGCATTTTTTATAGGTATACTTTTATTATATATATTTGATTTGAAATTAAACATCTTACCACCAGCTAGTGATGGTCAATTTGTTTCATATATACTTCCAATTTTAACAATGAGTATTGGTATGTGCGCATACCTCATTAGATTAATTAGATCTAATTTGTTAGATTTATATCAAAGTCCGATCGTACAAGTTTCTCGATTACGAGGTATGTCTGAACACTATATTCTATTTCATGATTTATTAAAACCTGCACTTTTACCAACCATTCCATTGATTGGGTTATCAGTAGGTAGTTTAGTCGGAGGTACGGTGGTTATTGAAAATCTATTTGAAATACCTGGTTTAGGTGCTTTTTTAGTCGATAGTATTCGTTCTAGAGATTATCCCGTTATCCAAGGCGTTGTTTTATTTATCGGCACTTTAGTCATTATTATTAATACCTTAGCTGATTTATTAAGTGTAATGTTAGACCCAAAACAACGTTTGGCTTCACACCGTAATACAAAGAAATCGTCTCAAGGATATGAACAAAAGGAGGCGACACCTCATGAAAATTAAATTCAACAAGAAAAACTGGATATTTTATGTATTTTTCATTTATATTTTAATCATTATTCTGATGCAATTTTTTGTAAATGATGAAACTGCTATAAAAGTTAATTTATCTCAAACGTTTGAGCCAATGAGTGGAAAACACTTTTTAGGAACTGATGATTACGGAAGAGATTTATTTACACGTTTAGTTGTTGGTGCACGTTCAACTTTATTGGTAACAGTATTAACACTTATCATTACAGTCACAATTGGCGTTCCACTTGGTTTATTAGCAGGTTATAAAAAAGGTTGGACAGACAATATTATTATGCGTGCAATCGATATCGGATTAAGTATTCCAGAATTTGTTATTATGATTGCTTTAGCAAGTTTCTTTCATCCAAGTATTTGGAATTTAGTTATAGCTATTACAGTTATAAAATGGATGAATTATACAAGAGTCACAAGAGGAATAGTTAACAGCGAGATGCATCAATCTTATATACGTATGGCACAACTTTTCAAAGTACCTACATCGAAGATTCTTTTTAAACATTTATTGCCTAAAGTATTACCATCAATATTAGTATTAGTCATTGTAGACTTTGGGAAAATTATTTTATATATTAGTTCGTTATCATTTTTAGGTCTTGGTGCTCAACCACCTTCACCAGAATGGGGCGCGATGTTGCAAGCAGGACGTGATTTTATAACTTCTCATCCTATTATGATGATTGCACCTGCAACGACTATTGCTATTACAATCTTAATATTTAATTTAACCGGTGATGCTTTACGTGATCGTTTATTAGAAAGGGGAAATCGATAATTGAATACTATAGACATTAAAAATCTCTCAATTGAAGACGAACATAGAAACCAACTAATAACAAATGTCGATTTAACTATATATGATAAACAAGTAAATGCCATCATTGGTGAAAGTGGGGCAGGAAAAACGCTATTGATGCGTTTTATATTAAATCAACTACCGTCGCATTTTCGAGTTAATTGTGATCATTTTCATTTTAATGATCACTCTCATGGCACTATTCAATACCAATTAGGTAAAGATATCGGGTATATTTCTCAAAATTATACACAAAGTTTCAATGACCACTCTAAACTAGGCAAACAACTTGTTGCTATTTATCGCACCCATTACGATGTAACAAAACAAGAGGCTATTTCTAAAGTAAATAAAGCATTAGGATGGGTGAACTTAGAAGGTGAATTTATATTACAACGTTATAGCTTTCAATTATCAGGAGGGCAGTTAGAACGTGTATATATCGCTAGCGTACTTATGCTTGACCCGAAACTCATTATTGCTGATGAACCGGTTGCATCTTTGGACGTTGTAAATGGACAACAAATTATGGATTTATTACAACATATTGTTAAAGATCATCATCAAACCCTTTTAATTGTTACTCATAACATGAGTCATGTTTTAAAATATGCAGATTATATTAATGTTATGAAATTTGGACAAATCATAGATTATGGCGACCTTAACTATTTTCAAAGTCACCATATCAATCCTTATTCTCAACAATTATTACATTCTAGAAGTCATTTAAAGAGGGATGAACATGATTAAATTAGACAATGTTTCTTTCAATTACCATAAAAATCTACCTGTGTTGAAACATATTAATTTAACAATACAAGATAATGAAATCGTTGGTATTGTTGGGGAAAGTGGGTCAGGGAAGAGTACACTTGCCTCATTATTAATGAATGAACACAGCCCATCAGAGGGATTTATTAAGTCAGATACTCAAGACATACTACCTGTATTTCAACATGCTTCAGAAAGTTTTAATCCTAATATGACTATCCAACAGTCATTGTCTGAACCTTTGATCTACTATAAAAAGTATAATGATAATGATATTGATAAAATCATCAACGATACAACACAATCATTTAATTTACCGTTATCTTTACTAACAAAATATCCAAATGAATTAAGTGGTGGTCAGCTACAACGTTTTAACTTGATGCGTACGTTACTCGCAAAACCACAAATATTAATTTGCGATGAAATTACATCCAATTTAGATGTTATCGCAGAACAACACATGTTAGATATTTTAAAAGAAAATTATCAAAAACATATACAAACTTTAATTATGATTTCACACGATTTGTCTGTCATTCAGCGGATGTGTCAACGTATGATTGTATTACAAAATGGCGAAATTGTTGATGATTTTGAAACTGGATTGTTATTTAATGAGGACCGACATCCTTATACTAAACAACTTGTTCAAGCATTTGAATAAATAAGTTAAAAAGTGAGTGGGGAAGGCATTACATTGCCAACCTCACTCACTTTTTTATTGTTTTATTGAATGTTACTTTTTATTTTTAAAGGCATCTTGTATATGGTCAAGTTGATCAATTGTAAGTTGATGTCCACCTTCACCAAAGTACCATGCATTTGATTCAAATTGATATACTTCATCATTTTCAATTGCTTTAACATTTTTAATGACTTTATTATTTAATTCTTTAGGTATAGTTTTGTCATTACCATCTTTAGTACGGTTAATTACGAATATTTTATCAGGATTAATTTTATTTAAGTATTCATAACTCACTTGATTTCCCGCTGAATTTGCTTTCATATTGTCATCAGCATGTTGAATACCTAGATCTTTATTTAAAAAGCCACCAAAACGACCAGTATTAGCAAATGCTTTCATACCTTTATCATCAACCAACAATAATAATACTTTGTCTTTAGTAATTACACGTTGTGTTTCTTTAACTTTATCTTTCAATTGTTTATTTAAAGATTTGGCTTTTTGCTTTTTATCAAATATTTTACCAAGTTGATTTGTCGTATTTTCAATTGAAGAAATATAGTTATCGTTATCGGGGCTTACAAATAAAATTTTAGCATTAGGTGCTGCCTTCTTCATTTCATCAACCGTTTTCGTATGTGCTTGTCTGAAAGAAGCAAGTATTAAGTCTGGTTTTGCTTTAGCTAAATTATCATAATTAGGTCGCCCAGGGTTTCCTAAATTAATGTATTTTTTATCTTTGAATTCAGATAAAGAGTGGGGCAAAAAGCTATTACCTTGACCTTTCGCAATTGCTTTAATATGACTTTGAAGACCCATTTGTTGCATAATATCTAAAGCACCGTAGTCCATAACTGCGACATTTTTAGCATTTTTAGGTACCTTGACTGTCTCAGTTTTCTTATCTCCTTTAGAGTGGGTATTGTTTTTATCTTTAAATTCATATGTATTCTTTATAGTAACTGTGTCTTTATTTTGTTCCTTTGATTTATGAGAACCTTGACTACAAGCTACTAAAATTAATCCTATCATTAAAATAAATAATAATTTACATGTATTTTTCATAATAATCCTCCTTATCAATATTATAATTGAAAATGAGAATCATTATCAATAGAAATTTTACTTATTTTACAACCATTTATCTATTACTTCACATACGGCTTCATTAGTATTTTCAATTAATGTAATATTAGTATTATTGATGAATGTTGTATGGTCCATATGTTCATTTGTGACAAAGTAGCCTTGTGTAGCATGTTCTAGCATTTGAATATCGTTATGATCGTTACCAAAAGCTATATATTCAGTGGTATTACCAATGAGTTTTTGGATAGTAGTATGTTTATCAATACCTTGAGCTGTAATATCAATATATCGTTCATTAAGATGATGTATAAGTTCAACTGATTTAGATTTTTCAGCTAAAATCGTAGCAATTTCTTCAAAATCATCTTTACGAATTTCTAATATAATGGCTTTAATTGGTTGAGGAATGTCATTCATATCTAAAGCCTTTGCAGTATTATTAGGGTCAATTCGTTGAAATAATTCATTTGTAGTATCTAAGTTCGTTGAATAGTTGTATTTATCATCAAATATGTATTTTAGTTGGTATGCATTTACAATATCTTTAATTAATTGCAAAACATCGAGTGGGATTGATTTAATAACTTCAATACGACCATTTTGAGAAATAATTGAGCCATTGCCACCAATAAGTGTAAAATCTTCAAATTCTGGAATTACTGGTAATAAATCTCTAATTGGACGTGCTGATGCAAATATAACTTGATGACCGTTAGCATGTAGTTTAAATATACGATCGATAATACGTTGATCTACATGTAGACCATCAATATCAAAAACAAAATTCATAAAACAAAACTCCTAAACTAAAATGATGAACTTATTATAGCATAGTGTAAGTTAGCGTTAAAAAACGAAATTCATTTGTAATAAACTGAAAATAGGGTCCCCTGTATCGAATATCTATAACTTCCTATAATATATATTATGTAAACTAAAATTAAAAAACAACTTAGTCTCCTTGGATTATTCTTAAATTCTAAATTTCACTACCGTATTTTATATTTTACAATTCGTTATATTTTTAAGTAGTTTTGTTTTTGTATGACTTATAACTATTAAACCTTAATTTATCCTGTATTGATTTTTATAAGTCTATAGTTAATAATATCCATTAGCTTGTTAATCTCAATATAAGATAAATTATTACTTTGATACAGACCATCAAATAATTTCTATTAAATGCTAACTGTTATAATCTCACAGAAACTAAGACTATTATGTGAGATACCAATAAATGCTACAAACTTCAGCTTATGTCATATCGCATAACTGACATATCTATTGATATTATCAATTAATCATCTATATGAATTCTTTTTACACATATATTATTAATGAAATTTAACATATAAAATCATATAACTCTAAACTTCGGTACACGATTATTAACACAAATCTATTTATACATATTTGTAAATTAAATAATAGTTTTAAACATTCCTGTACGTAATTTGTTATATTTCCGCTAATATTAGTGATATTCTACTTATAATTAATTTATTAAAAATTTCGCTATAACTATTGTTGTTAAGCGATTCTATTATGCTATGATTATTTTAGTAGGGTGCAATATGATTATAAAAATTAGAATTTTTATAATATTTATTTGTAGATTTTAACTTTTGAATAAAGTAGATAAATATTAAAAGAGATTGAGACACTGGCCCCAACCTCTTAAATACAATAAATTATTCTATTTAACTTACTTTTTCACTTTTCTACGAATACGATCTAATGTAGTGAATAACCAATATTTCACTTTGTTAATTGGCTTATAAAAATCTCCTATTAACTCTTCAATTTGAACATTAAAGCCTCGTTTAAAGCGATAAACACCGTAGTCCTCACTATTTTCAGTAAAATCACCAGATAAGCCATAAAAATTGTAACGATCATAGCCATTATCGAAGCAATAATTAATCATGAACCAATGCATCATGTATGGACCCATGTATTGATTGAATTTTTCTGATGAACCACCTGAGAAATAGTTAACTTCATAAGCATTAGCAAAGTATACACCTGAAGCAAGATTCAATATTGAACCATCAGTTTGACGAATTTCACTCGCTTGAAGCATTTCTTTTTTGTCATGCTCAATTTGTTTGTCTAACTCACTAATTTTTTTAAGTTGCTTATCACTTTTATTTTCGTTAGCCATCATTTGATCGCGGCGGCTTTCTTTATCATTTAGTGAATGCTGTAATGATTCAATATATTCATCTAAATCAATATATGCTAAAGGAACTAATACTTTATCTCCATAATGGTCTATAAAATTATAAAAGTATTGATCCGTTTTAGAAGCAAAACCAGTTCTTTCTTCAGTTTCACGATAAAGTTCTAAGAAGATATCAAATTCGTCCCTACTTAAAAATCTTACTTTAACTCCGTAGTTTATCGCTTTATTAATATTTCTTTTACGTTGACTATCAAATTCTTTTTTCAATGATGCTGGTGTTTTTCCTTCTAAATTTAATACACCCATCCATCTTACTTGACTGAAATTATCATATGTTGTTGTAAATCCATGATGCTCATAGCCATGTGATTTAAATAAATTAACGAGTGCATCATTTTTTTCATGATTATCTAGAGGTTTAATATCTTTATCATAAATTTGATAAATCCAATATGGATCCATTTTGACATATAAACATTGATGTTGTTGTAAGTATTTTTCTAACTCTCTCAAATAAAAGTCAACTAGTCCTAAGTCAGAATAATCCATAACAGGGCCGCGGTTTGAATAATAAACGTAACTACCCATTGTTGGAATTTTAGAAAATAGACTTGCTGCAATGACCTTATTACTTTCATCTTTTATACCTAATAATACAACCTGAAAACCATCTGTTTCACGAGTAGCAATATTTTCTTTTACTTGAAAATAATGACTTTCTAAAGATGGATTTTGTACAAAGTTCTCAAATTCTTTAACTGTCAACTCTGTAAATTTCATATTTAGATAATTCCCTTCCTAATAAAAATTTATTATTTATGTTTATTTTTTAAGTAATTTCTTTAATGTAGTATAAACAGTGTACATAGGTTTATTTATTGGTTTAAGAAAATCTCCTACATATTCAATGACATCAGCATTATAGCCTTTTTTAAATTTGATTACACCAGCATCTTCTGCATCCTCTGTGAAGTCCCCACTGATTCCATAGAAATTATAACGGTTGATGCCATGTTCTAGTGCATAATTAATCATTGTCCATTGTACAGCATAACTACCTGCGAAGTGTCGATATTTGTTTGACGTACCGCCTGCATAGTAAACAACCTCGAAAGGATTAATAAAGAAGTAACCTGCAGAAATTGGTAATTCATTACCATGTTCTGCTTGAAGTCGTTGTGCTTCATCTAATTTCTGTTGATTAGCAGCTATTTGTTGCTCTAAGTTAGCCTTTTTATTATGTGATTTTTTATTATCTGGGCGCTTTTCAATATCTTTGATGGCTTTATTTAAATCTTTGTTTAGTGTCTCTTTTTCATTATTTAACTCTTCAATATATTCATCAAAATTAATATATGCTAATGGCACTAAAACTCGATCTTTGAAATGTTTAAAACGATCATAATAATAATTATCGTCTCTATCTTGGAATTCTTTAGTTTCTGATGTATCTTCCATAAATGATCTAAATATTGGTAATTCTTCTTCGGATAAGAATTTAACTTTCACACCATTTTTTTGTACCTTTTTAGTATTACGTTTACGTAAATTATCCATTCCGTCTAAAACATCTTTAGCAGTCTTGTCTTTTAAGTCTAATACTGAATGATATCTAACTTGTAATACTGGATGAAAGCCTTTATGAAAACCTTCATGTTTAAACCCTAGTGATTTCATTTTATCAAATATCCAATCATGGCCGGCATTTCCAAGGACTTCCCCATCATGATTTAAATATTGATACGGTACATACGGATCTACTCTTAAATAAAGACAGTTATGTTTTTTAACATATTTAGTTAATTCATTAAAAAAGTAATGAACTAATTCTTTATTATCATAATCAATGACTGGACCTCTATTAGTATAGAAATACTTGAAGAATTTCAACACTGGTACTGCTGTTAGTAAACATGCTGCAATGACTTCATTGTCATTATTCTTAATACCAACTAAATGTGACTCTGTACCTTCAGCAAGTTTCAATTCATAGTTACCTATCATTTGTGTGAAATGGGTGTAAGGCATTTGGTCTGTAAAATCGCCAAATTCCTTCGCTGTTAAGTTTGTAAACTTCATTATCATAACTCCTATTGTTTTTATCTCTATTTTTATCTCTGTTAAGAATTCGATTTAAGTTCAAATTATACTATGTTCAAATGATGTTACTTTCTATGTATATAATATCTAATAATACTTAAATATGTGCAATATAAATATTGCTATTTATGGTGTCCATATAAGTTATTACTGGTACACCTTAAAAATAATTGTTTTAATAATATTAAGAATGCCTTTCATAACCTTTTTCAACTTATTTTGACTAATTGTAATAAATAATAGTATGAGTTAAATATATAAACCCATACTATTAATGTATTATCATCTATTATTTTAATGCATTTACAAACCTATTGCCAATGACTTCCCTTAAAACATTGTAAAATTTATGCAATTTGATTAAGTTCTATCATAATACGTGTATTAAATTACATATATCCTTTATAATTACATTTTTCTGATTTATCATGCTATGAATTAAAATCCATTTAAATTATTGATTTAGTGCATGTCGTATCGAATTGAAATATTTAATATTCTCTTCAGTTGAATCATTAGCGAAGCGTCTTACTATTTCACTACCTATAACTACACCATCTGCTATTTGTGAAATATCTTTAACATGTTGCACATTTCTAATTCCAAAACCAGCGACAACCGGAACTTGAGCAGTTCGTTTAATTAAATTAAGTTTGGATTTTAACTCTGGATGGAATTCACCATTTTTTCCAGTAGTTGCATTCATTGTAACAGTGTAAATAAAACCTTCAGCTTTTTCAGCTATTAGTTTCATTCGTTCTTCAGACGTTGTCATAGCAATTAAAGGAATTATTTTCACATTACTTTCATATGTTTGTTGTTTTAATTTTTGAGCAAGTTCAAACGGTAAATCAGGTATAATCACTCCATAAACACCTGCTCGTTGACAAGCTTCAAAAAATGCTTTTTCACCGTAATTACAAATAATATTATAGTAAGTCATTAACACATACTGACTTTTAATTTCTAATTGATGTAATTCTAGTTGCTCGAAAATGTATTCAATTGTAATACCTTCTTCTATAGCTTTTCCACCAGCTTCCATTATTGTCGGTCCATCTGCCACTGGATCTGAAAATGGTACACCAACTTCAATAATATCTGCGCCACACTGACTCAACACTTTCATATGTTCTATCATTTTAGAATTGCCCATAATATATGGAATAAATAGTTTACTCATTTGTGTCACCTCTTTGTTGTGTGTATTGACGTATCGTATTCATATCTTTATCACCACGACCAGAAAGTGTTACAACAATGATGTCATCTTTATTCATAGTTGGAGCTAGGCTAGTCTTTCTACATAACTTAATGCATGCGCACTTTCAATGGCTGGAATAATTCCTTCAGCTTTAGTGAAACGTATTAAAGCTTCCATAGCCTGTTCATCACTAGCTTCGGTATAAGTTACACGTCCAATGTCGTTATAATAAGAATGCTCAGGACCAATACCTGGATAATCTAAACCAGCTGAAATGGAATGTGCTAATTGCACTTGTCCATGCTTATCTTGAATTAAATACATTTTGGCACCATGTAAAACTCCAGGATTCCCTTTACCAATTGCAAGTGCATGTTTATCAGTATTTTTGCCTTTACCTGCTGCTTCAACACCATATAGTTTCACTTCATCTTGAATAAATGGATAAAATGTGCCGATAGCATTAGAGCCACCACCAATACAAGCAACGATTGCATCCGGTAATCGATTTTCTTTGTTCAATATTTGAGATTTAATTTCTTTTCCTATTACGCTTTGTAAATCTCTAACTATTGTTGGAAATGGATCTGGCCCTAATGCAGATCCTAAAAGATAATGTGTATCTTCAACATGACTAACCCAATATTGCAATGCTTTGTTTACTGCATCTGATAAAGTGCCTTGACCTTCTTCAACCGAAACAACTTTAGCGCCTAACAATTCCATTCTAAAGACATTTAATTGTTGTCTTTGAATATCTTCTTTTCCCATAAAGACAATGAGTTCCATATCGAATAATGCAGCAACTGTTGCACTAGCCACACCATGTTGTCCAGCACCTGTTTCAGCTACCAGTTTACGTTTACCCATACGTTTTGCTAACAGTGCTTGTCCAAGTGCATTATTAATTTTATGCGCACCAGTGTGGTTAAGGTCTTCTCTTTTTAAATAAATTTTTGCTCCACCTAATTGCTCTGTATATGCTTTGGCATAAGTTAAGGGTGTTTCTCTACCCACATATTCTTTTAAATAATATTGAAGTTCATCTTGAAATTTTTGATCATTTTTAGCTTTTTGGTATGCTTGTTTTAGTTCTATGATTGCTGGCATTAATGTCTCCGGTACATATTGTCCACCATATTCTCCAAAGAACCCTAATTCATCTGCTTCCGTTTGTATTTGTTTAATCATAACTCATTCCCCTTTCACTATATTAAAGATTGTTTTCATTTTGCGTTTATCTTTTCGTTCATTTGTTTCAATACCAGAGGCGATATCATAACCTAAATGTTTTAAAGGCATATGTTGAATCGTCTTAATATGTTCATCATTGAGACCACCTGCTATTAAAAATGGTGTATCTTCAATATGTTTTATTAAATTCCAATCAAAAGTTTGACCTGTACCACCATATTCAATAGATGGTGTATCTATAATAAATAAATCAACATACGGTTTATATAAATCAAGTTGACTATTGAGGTCTTGAGTAGCGGGTAACGCTTTAAAAATTTTAATATTTGGATATTGGTGTTTAACCCATTTGATAAGTTCAATGTTTTCATTACCATGAAATTGGATTGTATCAATATTAGTAAGCGTAACTATTTGTTGGATTTGCTGCTTATCTGGATTCACTACAACAACTACACGTTGTATTTTCTCAGGAACAAGCGCTGACAAATGCTTGATTTCATTAATTTCTAGATGACGTCGACTTTTGGAAAAATGAATAAATCCTATCGCATCGATATTACATTCAATTGCCTTTTTCACATCGTCTTCATATCTGAATCCACAAAATTTTAAATACATGATTTCACCTTGTTTAACTTAAGTGTTGGTAGAAATTGACTTAAATCATCACATTTCATTAAAGCTTCTCCAATAAGTAATCCATCGATACCTGAGTTAATAATTTGTTCTATATCAGACTTATTATGAATGCCACTCTCAGAAATATAATAAAATCCATCTTTCCTTTCTGCTAAAATGTCATTTGTATGATTAACATCAGTTACAAATTGCTTTAAGTCTCTATTATTAATTCCTATTATTTCTGGCTGTATTTGATACGCTCTATTAAGTTCATCTTTGTCATGAACTTCTACTAACACTTCTAAATTGAGTTGTGTCGCATATTGGTATAATCGTTGAAGTTGTTCGTCAGACAATATATTAACAATAAGCAAAATAATCGACGCCCCTGCAGTTTTTGCTACATCTATTTGAATTTCATCAATGATAAAATCCTTACATAAAATGGGTAATGTTGTTTGTGGTGCTAACTTTTGTAACCTTTCAAAGCTTCCACCAAAATATTGTTCATCAGTTAGAATTGATATTGCATTTGCCCCATACTTTTCATAGTCTTTAATTTGCTGTGATAAATCTCGTTCTGGTAATTGATTTACAGAAGGACTTTTAGATTTTATTTCTGCAATGATAGAAAGTTGGTTATCATTAGCTAAACTTTCTTTTAATGTTTTTTTCTTTAGGTGTGGCGTGTGATCATTGTTGTATGATTTGAGTGATATTAATTTTTCTTGATAATAATGAGACGATAATAATTTCTTTTTATAACTTACAATTTCATCTAAAATTGTCATTTAATTTCCCACCATTCTTAAATATTGTTTCATTGCTAAGCCACTATCTATTAAGTATTGAGCAAGATTGATACCTGTCTGGATATCATTAACTTTTTCTGCAACATATAAAGCTATACCTGCATTCAACACAACAACATCTCGTTTACTTGTATGATCTTGTCCATTCAATATATTTACTGTAATTGCTTTATTTTCCTCAGGTGTGCCGCCTTTTAAAGTATTGTTAGAAGCATTGCGTAATCCGAAGTCTTTTGCATTAATAGTATATGTTTCTATATCTTTACCTGTGGTTACTTCATAAATTAAGTTTTCTCCTGATAAACTTGCTTCATCCATACCTCCTGCCCCGTGAAGTACGATTGCTTTCTTACGACCTAAGTATTTTACTGTTTGTGCAACATTACCTAATTGATTGGGATCATAAATACCCATTACTTGGTATGTTAATTTAAATGGATTAATTAACAGTCCCACTAGATTGAAAATAGTTGGCTTTGACATCATTTTTCTAATAGGTTGAATATATTTCATAATTGGATAGGATTCTGTAGCGCTGACAAATGCTAAGTTATATTGTTGTAATGTGTTAATCACATCGTTAACTTTTGTAGTATTTATATTTAATTGATTGAGTAAATCTGTGCTTCCAGAATTAGAAGTGATACTCTTGTTTCCGTGCTTCACAATTAAAGCTCCTGCACTAGCAACTATAAATGAAGCGGTCGTCGAAATATTAAAACTTCCTGACTTGTCCCCTCCCGTACCACATACACACATTGCGCCTTCATAATAAGGTTGTTCTTTATACATTGTTTTAATTAAACTTTTAGCTAAAAATGTTAACTCCGTTTGCTGCATTTCTTTATCAGTATATGTTTTTAATGCCTTATATTTAACTTGATTTTCAACTTCTGGATTAATCATTAAATTTATAAATGATTTCATATCTTCTTCATTTAAGTGTTGTTTCTTTTCTAGTTGTTGTAAAATTTCCATCTAATCACCCTTTACTGCTAAATTAATAAAGTTTTTAATAATATCTTCTCCGTGTTCTGTTGCAAAAGATTCTGGATGATATTGAATTCCAAAATGCAATTGATTTTCGTGTTCAAATGACTGGATACAATCATTTGTTGTTCCAGTTATAATTAGTGACTTAGGAAAATGTTTTGCGTCACTAACTAATGAGTGGTATCGCATGACATTAAAGTTTAGAGGTAAGTCTCTATATAGTATGGAGGTACCATTTTGCTTTATTTCATCTACTTTTCCATGCATTACAGTTTCACCTTGTATTACTTTTCCGTCGTAATAACACGTGAGTGCTTGTGCTCCTAAACAAACGCCAAGTATGGGTTTATCTTTATAACGTTCAATAATATTAACTAACCATTTATTATCCAATGGATGGCCTGGTCCAGGTGAAATAATGACACCATCTACATCTTGATTCATTACCTTTTCATCATCTGGATATAATACAGTGACATCATCTTCGTTTGGCATATACTGCGTGACGATATCAACTAAGTTATAAGTAAATGAGTCATAATTATCGACAATTAATATCATGGTGACACCTCCAATAAACTTTTAGCTTTTAATTTAGTTTCTTCTAATTCCTTCTGTGGTTCAGAATCATAAACAACGCCACAACCTGCTTCTACATTGATATATGTGTCATCAATCATCATTGTTCGTATTGCAAGTGCAAAGTCTAAGTTGTGATTACAATTGATATAACCAATGCCACCACTGTATACACCACGTTTGTTGGGCATAACTTCATAAATTCTTTGTATTGCTCTTAGTTTTGGTGCACCAGAAACTGTTCCGGTTGGTAATAAACTTGCTATCACAGACATTGGTGAAATATCTTTTTTAATTTGCCCTGTGACTTCGCTTACTATATGCATTACGTGTTCATATTTCTCTATTTCCATCAATTTCTTAATATGAGACGTTCCATTTCGGCATATCCTGTGAATATCATTTCTACCTAAGTCTACTAACATACTATGTTCGCTGCGTTCTTTTTCGTCATTAATGAGCTGATGTGCATTAGCTTCATCTTCTTCTAGTGTCCGTCCTCTTTTGATAGTTCCAGCAATTGGGTTGCTTTCAACTAAACCATCATGCACTTTTACAAAACTTTCAGGCGAACTACCTACAATAATTGGTTCACTCATATTGATGTAATACATGTATGGACTTGGATTTTGTCTTTTTAAATTTTGATATAACTGAAATGATAATGATTGACGTTGATTTTCAAAATGATGTTTATAGCGATAAATCCTTGAAGGTACCACTTGAAACATGTCCCCTTCAGTTATTTTCTTTTTAAAATCACTGACAATTTCCATGAAATGTTGTTCACTTATGTTGGTTTCTATTTGTTTGTCCTTAGGTTTAAATTGAATACTTGGTTGATATACTTGAATCGTTTTGAGTTGATTGATTCTTTCCTTTACACGTGTAATTAATTTTTCTCGAGCTACTTGAGAGAATAGATTTGTACTAATGACATATAATTCTTCTTTGTAATGATCAAATATATAAACGTCTTCTATCATGTGAAAATTAACATCATGTTGTGGATGATCATCTAAATTTATGTTTTGTAATTTAGGAAATTCATGTCTTACTAAATCAAAACTGCATGTTCCAATAAAACCTGAGATAAAAGGTAATTCTTGTAAACTTTTATCTTCTATATCTTCATAGTACTGATTAACAAATTGTTTTAAATATTGATATGGTTTCTCTGTTATAGATTCGTTTTTGTGTTGAGTACTAATATGAACTTGATTGTTATCTAGCGTGATTTGTCCATAACTATCAAATACAACAATGGAATACCTTCCCTTAAGTTTATTCTGACTCGAACTTTCTAAAATGATTTTTCGGTTTTTGAGTTGAGCTAAAGTTTCTGGTGTTATATTGGCTTGTAGCTTTTCATAATATATTTCCACTTTTGAATACTCCTTTATGATTAATATTGCTTTCTTACTCATGTTTATCTTTTAGTTTGTTTTATTAGATTGCTTATTTCTGAAGAATGATTTTTATGCAAATAAAAATCAGCCTCCTATAAAAGGACGCTGACGCGTGGTACCACCTTAATTAACGTAATATTCTTAACATTCAGAATATTAAACGTTCACTCATTTTCTTTATTTAATTATTTGTCTTTATTTGCAAAACCCAATTTCATTTATAGAGGTGTTAGTTCTCATCACACACTAACTTTCTGTCACTACCTTGCTACAAACTACTACATTTTGCACCAATGAAAAAAGCACCACGAAACGCGTAAAATCAATAAGGACGCGTTACCGTGGTGCCACCTTAGTTAACAAATTATTATTGCTCACTTTTATACTATTTAATTTTATATTCGAAAGCCCAATTCACTGAATATGTTGTGCTAATTTACATTAACCATTAGCTTTCTATTTGCTACAAATCACATTCGCTACTTTATCTTCCGAATTGTTTAACAATTCTAATTATTTAGTATAATACATTCCACTCTAATATTTGTCAACGTAAAATCAAAATTTATTTTGAAATTTGCGACATACAATACGCATACAAAAGATTCTGTGTTGCTTCAATAGATTCAATATGTGTTATTTCTAATGCATGTGAAGATTCTATTCCAGCTCCAAATAACCCGTGGCGAATATCAGCTCCTGCTTTCAGTGCTGTTGTAGCATCAGAAGTATAATAAGGATAAATATCTACTTTATATGGTATGGCATTTAATTTGCATAATTGTACTAATTGAGATCTCAATCCTTTATGGTATGGGCCTGAGCTATCTTTTGCACATATTGAAACTGTATATTCATCAGATGATTGTCCATCACCTAAAGCGCCCATATCTAACGCAATAAAATCCACAATGTTATTTGAAAGTGACGCATTTGCACCATAGCCAATTTCTTCATTATTAGAAATATAAAACTGTGTAGTATGAAGTAAATTAATATTATCTTGCTTAATTTTTTTCAATAACTCAATAATCATTGCTACACTTGCTTTATCATCAAGATGGCGTGACTTAATGAAACCAGATGTTGTAATTTGTGTTCTAGGATCAAAGCTAACAAAGTCCCCTACTTCAATACCTAAATCTTTAGTTTCTTGAACTGAATTTGTCTTTTCATCTATTCTTATTTCCATATGTTCTAAATCTCTCGGTATTTCATGATTATCTTTATATACGTGTACACTCGTTTCGTGTAAACATATCGTTCCTGTATAGACATCACCAGATTCTGTTTGGATTTCACAATACTCACCTTCTATAGCATTAAAATGAAATCCTCCAATTAAATCTATAGCTAATCTTCCATTTTCTTTTATTTCTTTAACCATTGCACCTAATGTATCAACATGAGCTGTAATACATCGCTGTTGACTTTGATTGTCTCCATCTACTGTTATAATCAAAGCACCTTTGTTAGTGAGTTCAGTTTGATAACCTAAATCTTCTGCTATATCCTTTACAAAATTTATTGCTTTTTCAGCATTGCCTGATGGACTATTAATTTCTGTTAATGTCTTTATAGTTTGTAAAATATTACTCATCTTATTTACCCTTTCCTGCATAATATTTTTAGTTTCAGTTTAGACTATTTAACTAATATATTCTAATATATATTTCTATTGATTCCGTTGCTCTCGTCTTTTACAATATTAGTATTCTGAAAATTTCGAAATAGGTGGTCATTCATGAAAAACATATTATTCGTAGGACTTGGTTTGATTGGTGGGAGTTTAGCAAGTAATTTAAAATATTATCATCAAGACATTACTATTACAGCTTTCGATGCAGACGAATCACAGTTAGATAAAGCACTATCAATTGGTATTATCGATAACAAAGCTATTCATTATACCCAAGCTGTTGAAAATGCTGATATGATCATTTATGCTACCCCTGTTGAACAAACTGTCTACTATCTTAAACATTTAACTAAATTAAATACTAAACCCCATTTAATTGTTACAGATACTGGTAGTACTAAATCAACAATTCAATCTTTTGAAAATGAGTTGTTAGAACATGATATCCATCTAGTTGGTGGTCATCCAATGGCTGGTAGTCATAAATCTGGCGTATTAAATGCAAAAAAACATCTTTTCGAAAATGCCTATTATTTACTTGTCTTTAATCAAAAGGAAAATAAGAAAGCTGCTGAGAAAATCCAAGAATTATTAAAATCAACGTTAGCTAAATTTATATTCACTGACGCTAATGAGCATGACTTTGTTACTGGTATTGTTAGTCACGTACCACATATAGTCGCGTCCAGTCTAGTTCACTTAAGTGCCGACCACGTAGAAAAACATCATTTAGTACAACAATTAGCTGCAGGAGGATTCCGTGACATAACTCGAATTGCTAGTAGTAATGCAGAGATGTGGAAAGATATCACATTAAATAATAAAACTTTCATTCTAGATATTTTAGAAGATTTACAAAATCAAATTAGTTCTGTTATGACAATGATTTCATCTTCAAAATCTGAAGATATTTATCAATTTTTTGCTAATGCTAAAGATTACAGAGATCAACTACCCGCTAAACAACGAGGTGCGCTATCTACGGCGTATGATCTATTTGTTGATATTCCGGATAAACCGGGTATGATTAGCAAAGTTACTCACATTCTAGGTTTACATAATATTTCTATAAGCAACCTTAAAATTTTAGAAGTCCGTGAAGATATTTATGGTGCCTTACAAATTAGTTTTAAAACTCCTGAAGATCGGGAAAGTGCTATTCAAGCACTAAGTCAATTTGATACTTATATTGAATAATATTTATGATTCAATGATTTTAACCTGAGACTTTAATTAATACGTCTCAGGTTAAAATATGCTTATTACGTTTTAAAAATAATATTTCTATTAGCGTTTTATTACATTTTATGACCTGCCATAAGTCCTAGTCGTCCATGTTTCGTACCAGCTTCTGTATATGATGTTGCCTTGGAAACAATACCTTTTCCATATTTCAAATGTAAATGGTCAATCGTTTTTGCTAATTTTTCGTCTCGTTTCCGTTCATATTCGTCAATAAACAAGTTCATTTGTCTTTCATTCTCATTTATAAATTGTGTTAGTGACACACTTAATGTCCGGTACAATGCTTGTTTATCACACAATTTGTTCGCAAAATAGTTAACTACCTTGAAAATATCTTTTTCTAAATTAGTTCCTTCTTCCAAGGTATATTGCTTATGTACGCCACCTTCATCACTATAACCAAATGAGAAGTGTATGGTACGTGCCAATTGTTTTCTTGCTCGAACCCTACTTGCTACATCCTCAATTAACTCTTGCATAACAACTTTGGCTTCTTCAAATTCATAATCTCTCATCAATATCTGACTTTTACATATTGATGGATTATTGACTTTATATTTTTCTCTCATTTTACTTTGATCAATACCATTAGCATGAAGATGCATATCCACACCTAATATCCCAAAATCCCTTTTTAAATATTGATACGGATATTGAGCTAAATCACCTATAGTAAAAATTCCTCTTTTATTTAATTTAGCTTCTGTCTTTCTATTTATTCCCCAAAATTCTCTTAATGGTTGAATTGGCCATAACTTTTCTGGTACATGCTGATAACGCCATTCAGCAATACCGTTTTTTGTATGCTTGGCTTCAATATCCATTGCTACCTTACTTAGTAACATATTGGAACCTATACCAATAGTACATCTAATACCTGTTTCTTCATGAATTTCTTTCTGTAATCTTTCACAAAATGCTTGAACGGTTGAATTAAATCTATGGTAACTATCAGTCACATCCATAAAAAATTCGTCAATACTATACTGATGTAAATCTTCTGGTGGCACATAACGTAAAGCAATCTTAGATATAGTTACTGAAACGTTAAGATACTTTCGCATACTTGGATTAATAATATATATATCGTTGCGATGTGGTATTTCAAATAACCTTGATCCCGTTTTAACACCTAGTTCTTTAAGTTTAGGTGTCGCAGCTAATACGACTGAGCCTTGTCTTTTAGTATCAGCAACTACTGCTAATTTTGTTGTTAAAGGATCCAATCCCTTTTCTATACATGACACACTTGCGAAAAAGCTCTTTTGATCAATACATAGTACATCTCTATCTTCTAATAAATGATAGTCATACATCATTACCCCTCCCTAATACATTTTCATTATATACGAACAAATGTTCTTATTCAAGTATATAACGAACAAATGTTCTAAAAGGAAAATGTTTTTTTATTAACTATTCATGCTATACTAAGAGTGTAATAAATATCATTGGAGGAATGACATATGCCAATCGTAAACGTTAAATTATTAGAAGGTCGTTCAGATGAACAACTTAAAGACTTAGTTACAGAAGTAACATCAGCGGTAGAAAGAACAACAGGTGCTAATAGAGAGGCTATCCATGTAGTCATTGAAGAAATGAAGAAAAATCATTATGGTGTTGCAGGAGTTAGAAAATCAGATCAATAAGTTGATAAATAAAATAAAGCCACGCACTTAACAACTTGTGCGTGGCTTTATTCGTATTATTTTTTATCATTTTTGTCATCAAAAAAGTCTTGAATTGCTTTTTTGTTTTTTGCTTTATCAATTTGCAATGCACTACCATCGTTATTAGTAGTAATATCTTGATAAGAATTTTTAATAGGAACAGTTAATGAATCAACATTTTTGTCTCCTCGAATACCAAAGCTTATTCCAGTTTGGAACATAGCTGAATCAGGCATATCTGTATTCACATATCCTCGAAGAATACCAGCTACTTTAGGTAGCTTAGCAACTGTACCAAAATTCACTAATTCAGATTTAAGTGTTTGCATCACCTGTTGCTGACGACGTACACGTCCGAAATCGCCTTCTGCATCATGACGAAATCTTGCGTAACCAAGTAACTCTTTACCATTTAAACGATGATGACCTTTTTTCAATGATACTCCAATATTTTCAGACATATCTTTTTCTACATCTATAGGAACACCATTAGGTTCTAATTCATCTATCATTTTTTCAAAACCAGTAAAATCAACCACTGCGTAATATTCAGGATTAATTCCTAAATTTTTATTTAATGTTTTTCTTAGTAATTCTGGACCACCAAGAGAATAAGCAGCATTAATTTTATATTTATCATATCCAGGTATGTCTGCATATATATCACGCATGACTGACATCATTTTCATTTTTTTATGAATGTAATCATATTGTACAACCATAATGGAGTCTGTACGTGATTTACCACCCTGAGCTTTATCTGCGCCTAAAACCAATACAGAAATTTTACCGTCGTTTTTCACTGGACCGTTAAATTGATGTACTTTAATGTCTTTAGCATGCTTTTCAGCATACTTCACACCACTATTATATCCATGAACAATATAAGCAATAATAATGATGAAGATAATTAAAATTAATAAAATAATAAAAGGTAATTTGCGCACTCTTTTTTTCTTTCGTCGCCTAGAAGGTGTAGTTGATGTACCTGCTTGTCGTTTATACTCAGTTTCTTCTCTGTTATCCTTCTCGTCTCTCATATTTACCTACCTTATACCTTTAAAATTATAATACTATCATCTATAATTAATATGTATTAACGTTATAGAAAAAATATTCAAAAAGCAAGGATTTTTTTAATAAATGGTACTAAGGTCCAATGAAAGGGTGTCATAAATGAATATAAATACTGCATATTTTGCGGGTGGGTGCTTTTGGTGTATGACGAAACCTTTTGATACATTTGATGGAATAGAAAAAGTTACATCAGGATATATGGGTGGAGACATTGCTAATCCTACATACGAGCAGGTTAAAAGTGGCACTACTGGACACTATGAAACTGTAAAAGTAGAATATGATGTCGCATTATTCTCATACAATAAATTATTAGAAATCTTTTTTTCTGTAATTGATCCTTTAGATGATGAAGGACAATTTCAAGATAGAGGTTCTCAATATCAAACGGCGATTTTCTATTCCAATGAACATCAAAAGAAACTAGCCGAAGACTATATCAAGGCAATGCAAAATACAATCAACGCTGATAAAGCGATTGCTACTAAAATTTTACCTGCAACGACGTTTTATGAAGCAGAAGCATATCATCAAGATTTTTATAAGAAACAACCTGAAAGATATGCTAAAGAAGAACAAGATCGTAAAAATTATAAAAAAGACTAACTGTTAATTCAGAGAAAGTTGTATAAACATACAAAAATAGCGATTGATGAAATCATTTATTTTCATCAATCGCTTTTATTATATTATTTGTGACGTATAACTCTCATTACTTTAATCATAGATTGCCATAACGAGGCATCTTTTCTATAAACTAAAAATCTTGGCTCCCATTGTGGACCATACTTTTCTTTATAACGTCTTAAACCTTGGAAACGATATAATCCATTAAAATGTTCAAATACTCTTCCAGCTAATCGTTCTCTAAGATATGAATAATGTAGTTGTCCTACATTAGATAGCGTCGCCATACCTAAGTTAAATGATTGATATCCTTTTTCTTTACTCCACGATAGCATGTGTAAATACAATCCATCCATTAATGGTAAATCTAATTCCGGCAACCAACGAATTAAATCAACCGAAATAGCATCATTAAAATATGTTGGCATTAGAGTACAGAACGCTATAATTTTTCCTTCTTCATTTCGCATAATACCAATCGGCGCTTTAGATAAATAATCTTCACTAAATTGACCTACTGAAAAATGCATTTCACTTCTACCTTCTAACCATTGATCACTCACATTTTTTAATGTTTCGAACATATCTTGTGAAAATGGCGGCTCAATTATTTCAAATTTGATATTTAAATCTTCAAATTTATTTAAAGTTGCTCTAAAACCACGACGCTTTTTACCAGAAGTAGTAAATGTAGTTAAATCAATAATTGCTTCTTCCCCAAGTTTAAAGAATTGATTACCAAAATTATGATAAAGTGGCATGAATCTATCACTTACTTGATAAAAAATAATATCATAGCCATAATATTCAGCGTATTCATAAAATGCTTCTAATAAAGATTCGAACGATGCAGTATCCCCAACTGGATCACCTAATACTACTAAAGCATTAGATTTATATCGATACATCAAAAAGGCTGATTCGTTTTCATGAATAAAATAATTTTTATCTCCACTATAAATAAGATGCGTTAAATAATTACCACCATATTGTTGAATAATTTGTTCACAAACAGCTAAATTTTTATTTTGACTTGATTTAATAAATCGATAATCAAATAGCCATGCAATAAGTGCAACAATAATAGTAATTAGAGCTATCGTTATCCAGAAATAATATCTAAGCACTGTCGTATCTACTTCAATATTATAAACATCGAGTGCATATAACGTGCTAGAGATAATAACATGATTAATATAAAGTACGATGATACTTATTAATATGAATAAGAAGGCATTTTTTAATCTTAATGGTCTCTTAAGTACTTTTGATCGACGATAAGCAATAAACAAGAGTACTAACATAACCAACAGCCATGTTAAAAGTATGAATGACGCATACGTATAAACTGTTGCCGCAAAAATTAATAAAATCGAAATAATAGCAAAAATAATTGCACGTCGACTTTGCTTAAATATTCCTTTTACATTTAACATTAATAATAAACAAGCACTTGTATGAATAGATAATGTTAAATAGTAAGCTAAATGATTATCATCATATAATCCGTCATATATGATTGTTAAATTATTAATAAAGAAAATAACACTTGTTAAAAATACTAAAATAGCTAATGAAAAAGATGGAATTTTAGATAAAATATCCTTTTGATATGACATCAAAAATGACGTAACATCTTTTGCAGGAACAAAGTATTTAGATTCTTCGATATATTTTTTAGCTGTATTACCAAATTCAAATGTAGATAATACTAATGCAATGGCTACAGGTACGAAATAATAAGCAAAACGATATAGTAATAAAGCTAATAAAATGTTTTCCTCATTTATACCAAGTGATTTAAGACCGAGTAGTACTACTAAATCAAATGCACCAAAGCCTCCTGGAATAAAACTAACTAATCCAGACAATGCTGCAATAATGAAAATACCAATAAAATTCATAAAGGAAATATCAATACCTACAATTAATGCAGAAAAATATAAAACAACTGCAGCAGCTAACCATTCAACACAAGAAACTAACGTACAATATACGCCCATATATCGGTTATTTGTATCCGCAGGTTTCACAATCGTATAAATAATAAATACTGGTAAAAATAAAGCAACAATATATAAAACCCAACGTACCCATGATATTTTATCTAACATATCAGATGCGTTAAACACATGAAGAACAACTAAAATCGATAACAAGCTCAAACCTGTTAACATCGAAATGAGTATGATAGATATATAGTGAACGAGTTTCTTATTATCTTGGGTATAATTTTTATAAATAAATGCTCTTAAACCTGCTCCGATAAACCCACCAAAGCCTACAATGGCATTTAAAGCATTAATAATATAACTCACTCTTAATACTTTTATTAAAGGAATTTTTAACTTAAGTGATTTAACAAGAATGACATCATATAAAGATAAAATTAATAAAGACGCTCCCCCGCTAATAAACAATAATACAATCCATAAACGATTGATTTTACCAAATTGCATTAAAGTATTTTTGAAATTAATGGAAGATAATTCTCGATATAACGTGAAAACTACAAACGTAAATAGTGCAGCAGCAAACACAAATTTTAATATAGATAATAATTTACTTTTATTTTCCTGGGTCATTTTTTCACTTCAATTCTATTTAATTCTTCTATCTAGAAAAATATATCATAAGAATAAGATAAATAGAATATAAATAAAGTCAATTATGCATAACATTATTGTCATACTCAATGTAATGTGCAAATCTTTTGTAGATAAAAAGATTGTATATCTTTAAAAACAAAAAAGGATATCTTAGAAATTAAGTATCCATGTGCCACAAATTGATGGCATAAAAGCTACTTGAAATAATTTCTAAAGATATCCTTGTACAAAGATAGATTATTCTTGTTCTTTATTTAACTTATAATTTCCTGCATCTTCTCCATAATATCTATTATATCTACGCTTGAATAATAAGAACATATGAGAAACTAAAACTTTCAACACTGCATAACCAGGAATACCTAATATAACCCCGACTATACCTAACAAATTACCTGCACTTAGTAAGATAAAGATAATTGTTAGCGGGTGAATTTGTAATGTTTTGCCCATGATATTTGGAGAAATGAAGTGTCCTTCAAAGAATTGAACTAAAGTCCATACAATCGCTAATTTGAGTAACATTATTGGAGACGTAATTAAAGCAATAATGATAGCTGGTGAAATCGCTATTGTAGGTCCTAAATAAGGTACCACACTTGTTACAGCAGCTATACAAGCTAATATTAAACTATATTTCAATCCAATAATAGAATAACCAATAAATAGTAAAACACCTATACAGAATGACACAATGATTTGTCCTTGTATGTAAGAACCTACTTGAACACTCATTTTTTCAAGTAAATCATGAAAATCTTTTCTAAATTTAGGTGGCATAATATTAGTAGTGAAATCTTTGAACTTATGACCATCTTTTAACATAAAGAATAAAACAAATGGTGTAGTCACAATGACTACTCCAACATTAGCTACTGCTTCAACGAATGATGCTAATTTTGAACCAAAGCCATCAAAATAATCTGAAAGCATAGATGGTATCTTTTTAGTTAATGAGTTCAATTGATCATTAATTTGATCATAATAACCAGCAAAAATTGAATTACTTGTTACTTTATTAATTGTATTAGTTAACTTTTTAAAATATTGAGGAGAGTTATTAATGAAACTTCCTAATTGTGAACTAATTAGAGGAATTAATAAATTAACAATCAACACGATTATGCCTACAATCGCAACATAAATAATCAAAACCCCTACTAATCTTGGAATTCGATAACGTTCCATCAAATTAACAAGAGGGTTAAATAAATAAAATATAATCAATGAAACTATAATTGGTGCAGCAATAGTATTGAATACTATAATAAATGGTTGAAACACGTATGATACTTTATCAAAGATAAATATAACTATCCCTAAAAGCACAAGTGCTAACAAAGCATAAATTAAATCATTGCCGCCTAAAAATTTCATGAATCTTGTTTCAGACATACTGAAAATCGTTTTAAACTTTCTAGATGTCTTCTTTTCGGAAGATTTCATTTCATTCGACATTCGACATCACCATACTTTCATGTTACCTCGCTTTATAAAAATCATAAAAATGAGTTACTAAAAATTTCTAACACTAATCATAACATAATTTTACAAAACTAAGGAATATTAAAAACTAGTCTATATAAAAATTAAAAGTACTTATGAGAGCGCATAAGTACTTTTAATCCAACTTCATTTGGGCTTCAAAATGATGGATATGTAATGTTAAATAAATGATTTCAACATCATTAACAGTAATATCAAATTCCATCTGAATCATTTTTAATATTTTAAAAGCTGTAGAATAGCAACTAGGATATTGATTTTTAACCATATCAACAAAATCATTTTGAGCATGTAATGTTTCATTATTTCTTAAACGACGAATGAGAAATTGTACATGTCTAATAAAACGTTGATATTGTATTGAGGATTGATCAACTTGATGTTGTAAATCCGTTTCAATAATAGTGATACTTTTATTGATTAATTGATTAATTAACGCCATTTCTCTCATAGATAATTCTTCAGAGTTCGAAGCAATATGTAATGCGATAAAACCAATTTCATCTTCTGGAAAATCAACATCTAACTGTTCATTTAGTCTATCAATTACTTTTTCAGCTATTTGATAAGCATCTCGATATAAGTATTTTGTTTCCATGGCAAAAGGGTTGCTAATTATTTGATTTTGTTTTAAACGTTTATACGCAAAAATAATATGATCTGTTAGCGCAACAACTAGATTTTCATCATTAACATCTAGAGTCGTATTTGTAATTAAATTAACAGCTTCAATCACTGCTTGTAGAACATGGTCATCAGCCATCTCAACTAATGTCTTATAGTGTTCTTTATGCTTATCTAGATCAAGTTTATAAACTTTTTCAATGGAAGCTGATTCATCTAACGTATAGCCTTGCTTTTTATTAAAACCTATACCTTTTCCAATTAAAACAACTTCCTGGTTTTTATTCGTGCATATGATAACGTTATTATTGAGAATTTTACTAATTTTATACTTCCCCATCATTATCACCTTTCTTACTCCATTATTAAAATTATAAGGCTTAATGATATAAATGAAAAGAAAATAACTTATTAAATACTTTCATGAGTAAAATTAATTTTTAGTATATTAAACAATTTTCTACCTCTTTATAATAAATAATAGATATAATTATAAATTTCAAATTAAAAAGCTTGAGTATCCTTACGACACTCAAGCTAATCATTTATTTTAAATCTTTATTTGATTTGTTTGCATTAATTCCCCAAGATTCAATACCAAATAAATTAATTTCAAGATTCTCTGGTTTGAATACAGGCTTTTTACCTGCTTTACGTTGTACTTGGTAATCTTTCATTACTGCAAATGCAATATTGGAAAGTCCAATAATGGAGACAATATTCACTATGGCCATTAAGCCCATGAATAAATCGGCTGTACTCCAAACTGTTTCAGTTTTAGCAACCGCACCAATAAATACAAGCACAACTACTAAACATCTAAAGATGAAAATAATTGTTTTGTTATTAGATAAATACTCAATGTTAGATTGTCCATAATAGTAGTTACCTACAACTGAAGAAAATGCGAATAATGTTATTGCCACTGTTAAGAAAATACCACCAGCTGAACCTAAATGTTCATTTAAAGCTGATTGAGTAACTGCAACACCTTGAGGAGCGTTTTCTCCAAATTTTAAACCTGAATATAATAAAATCATTATTGCTGTAGCTGTACATACTAGCATTGTATCAAAGAAAACACCTAATGATTGAATTAAACCTTGTTTTACTGGATGAGGGACTGCTGCTGTTGCAGCTGCGTTAGGTGCTGAACCCATACCTGCTTCGTTTGAGAATAAACCACGTTTAATCCCTTGTAAAATAGCAGCACCAACTGCACCACCAGTTACTTGTTCAAAACCAAAAGCACTTTTAATAATTGTACCAATCATTGGAACAATTTGGTCTAAGTTTAATAACAAGATAACTAAAACCATACCAATATATATGATAGCCATAATTGGAACAATTAATGATGATAAAGTAGCAATACTTCTAACCCCACCAAAAATAATAATGGCTGTTACAACTGCTAATACTATTCCTGTAATCACTGGACTAATATGATATTGAGTATTTAATGATTCCGCAATCGTATTAGATTGCACTGTATTAAATACAAATGCGAAGGTAACTGTAATTAATATCGCAAACACAATACCAAGCCATTTTTGGTTTAAACCTTTAGTTATGTAATAAGCTGGTCCACCACGGAAACCACCATCTTTATCATGAACTTTATAAACCTGAGCTAAAGTAGCTTCCATAAAAGCACTTGCCGCACCTATAAATGCAATAATCCACATCCAAAATACCGCACCAGGACCACCAAGTACAATTGCTGTAGCAACACCGGCAATATTTCCAGTACCTACTCTTGAACCTGCACTAATCGCAAATGCTTGGAACGGTGAAATACCTTTTTTACCACTTTCTAATGTTTCTGGTTTCTCGACCAACGCTCTAAACATTTCTGGTAACATTCGTAGTTGTACAAACTTAGAACTGATAGTGAAAAAGAATCCTGCTGTAAGTAACAATCCAATTAGATACTGAGACCAAATTAAGTCGTTACCTACTTGTACAAAATCTTTAAACCAACCAGGAATTAAACTATCAAAATCTTTCAAATAAATCCCTCTCATCTATAAATAAAATTCATATCTTAAAAATATCAAGAGATTCATATTGGCATATGAAAGTCTAATTAAGCAATGTATCAAATAACAAATACTAAAATAGACAGTTCAATTGAGAATATAAACCTCTTGAATGATTTAATTGTGATTATTATATTTTATTTTATCATCTTATGCATGTGTTGCATATACTTTTATTGTAAGTACATTCCTTCAACTTCTCCGAAATCATCTACATCTACTATAAATGAACCATTAGTATATTGTTCTGATTTATGAATTGAAGCAATATCTCCTGTTTCTTGGTCTTTAGCTGAATATAAAGTATATGTTGTATTGTCAGAACGAACAACATCTGCTGCCACGATACGATGTGGTGCTTTTTTCAATTCTTTAAGTAAGGTAATACCTCGTTGTGCTCGTTTCGCTTCTTGTAATACTTTAAATCCAATATGTTTAACAGCACCACGTTGTGTAGCCATAAGGATAGATTCTTTATTAGTGATTGTTTGCGTCATAATAACGTAGTCTTCATCTTTTAAGTTAATAGATTTCACACCAGCCGCACGTAAGCCTGTATCAGATAATTCGTTTGTAGAGTATGTTAATGACATTCCTTTATGTGTAATAACAGTAATAAGTTGATCTTCTTCAACACGTAATACATTAATTACCTCATCTTGATCTTTTACTTTCATGGCAATTAATGGTTTATTATATCGTGTTGTTTTAAACAACGGTACAGTACTTTTCTTAATCATACCGTTACGAGTAGCCATAATATAGAATGCTTGTTGTTCTTTGAAGTCTTTTTCATTAAATACGTCAATAACTAGTTCATCTTCATCAATAGAAACAATTTGAGATACGTGTTGACCTAATTCTTTCCATCGGATATCAGCTAGTTTATGAACTGGAATAAACAAGTATCTACCTTTATTCGTAAATACAAGCGCTGTATCTTGTGTATTTACATCAAGGTATTTTAATAAACTATCGCCATCTTTCAAACCGACTTCAGAAACGCCGCTAGCATTAAAGCTACGTGTAGATGTACGTTTAATATAACCATGTCTAGTTAAACTTAATACTACATCTTCACTAGGCACCATCACTTCTTTATCAATTTTAATTTCAGAAATTTCCGCTTCAATTGTTGATAAACGATCAGTTTTAAAATTCTTTCTAATTTCTGTTAATTCATTTTTGATAACATTCAATAATGCATCGTGATCATCTAAAATATGACGTAAATCTTTAATTAAATTAGATAACTCATCGTGCTCTTGTTCTAAAGCAACGATATCTGTGTTAGTTAAACGATAAAGTTGTAACATAACGATGGCTTCTGCCTGAGCTTCAGTAAAGTCATATTCAGCAACTAAATTATCTTTAGCATCTTTTTTATTTTTAGAATTACGAATTAAGGCAATCACTTCATCTAAAATAGATAAAGCTTTCATTAAACCTTCAACGATATGCATACGTTTTTCAGCATGTTCTAAATCAAACTTAGTTCTGTTAGCCACGACTTCTATTTGATGGTTAATATAACTATCAATGATTTGTTTAATACCCATTAATTTAGGTCTACCATCACTGATTGCAACCATATTAAAGTTATAAGATATTTGAAGGTCTGAATTTTTGAATAGGAAATTTTTAATTGCTTCACTATTCACGTCTTTTTTAAGTTCTATTGCAATACGTAAACCAGTTCTATCAGTCTCATCTCTAACTTCAACAATACCATCAACTTTTTTATCAGCACGTAATTCATCAATACGTTTAACGAGATTACTTTTATTCACCTCATATGGTATTTCAGTCACGATAAGTTCTTTACGTCCATTACGTAATGTTTCTTCATCTACTTTGGAACGTACAACAACTTTACCTTTACCAGTTTCGTATGCTTTTTTAATACCATCAATACCTTGAATAATACCACCTGTTGGGAAGTCTGGACCCTTCATGTATTTCATCAATTGACTCACAGTAATATCTGGATTATCAATATATTTTAATGTTGCTTGAATCACTTCACCTAAATTATGTGGTGGGATATCAGTAGCATAACCTGCTGAAATACCTGTAGAACCATTAATTAATAAATTAGGAAATCTTGCAGGTAATACCATAGGTTCAAGTGTTGTATCATCATAGTTTGGTATAAAAGAAACTGTTTCTTTATTAATATCTCTTAATAGTTCTTCAGATAATTGACTTAATTTTGCTTCTGTATAACGCATTGCTGCAGGAGGGTCATTATCGATACTACCGTTATTACCATGCATTTCTATTAAAACATGTCTTAATTTCCAATCTTGGCTTAAACGAACCATGGCATCATATACTGAAGAATCACCATGAGGATGATACTGTCCGATGACATCCCCGACAGTTTTGGCACTTTTACGGAAATTTTTATCGAATGTATTACCACTTGAATACATCGCATATAAAATACGACGCTGTACTGGTTTTAGTCCGTCTCGAACGTCAGGCAAAGCACGTTCCTGGATAATATATTTACTATATCTTCCAAAACGGTCTCCAATTACATCTTCAAGTGATAGATCTTGAATTATCTCACTCAAATCGTTTCATCCTCCTCATAGTTTTCACTTTCTAATATCTGAACTTCTGTATTATCTAAAATGCTTGAATCTTCCTGCATACCAAACTCAACATGACTTTCAATCCATTCTCTACGTGGTGCTACTTTATCACCCATTAACGTTGTAACACGTTTTGAAGAACGCACTTCATCTTCAACTTGAACACGTATTAAAGTACGAGTATCAGGATTCATAGTTGTTTCCCATAATTGTTCAGGATTCATTTCACCTAAACCTTTATATCTTTGTAATGTGAAACCTTTACCAAGTTGCTTTTGTAATTTATCTAATTCATCATCTGTCCAAGCATATTCCACTTTTTTAGATTTACCTTTACCTTTTTCTAATTTGTAAAGTGGTGGTAATGCGATAAATACTCGACCTGCTTGTACTAATGGTTTCATATATTTAAAGAAGAAAGTTAGTAACAGTACTTGAATATGTGCACCATCTGTATCAGCATCGGTCATAATAATAATTCGACTATAATTACTGTCTTCAATTTTAAATTCATTACCGACACCTGCACCTATAGTATGAATAATCGTATTAATTTCTTCGTTTTTGAAAATGTCTTCTAAACGAGCCTTTTCAGTATTAATAACTTTACCTCGTAATGGCAGAATCGCTTGGAACTTACGATCACGTCCAAGTTTAGCTGAACCACCTGCTGAATCACCCTCAACAAGATAAAGTTCATTTTTTTCTGTGTTTTTACTTTGAGCAGGTGTTAATTTACCAGATAAAAGTGTATCTTTTCGTTTATTCTTTTTACCAGAACGTGCATCTTCTCGTGCTTTACGAGCTGCTTCTCTAGCCTGTTGTGCTTTAATTGCTTTTTTAACAAGTGACTTAGATAATTGACCTTTTTCTTCAAGGTAAAATGGTAATTTCTCGGATACAACTGAATCTACAGCACTTCTAGCTTCTGACGTTCCTAATTTAGATTTAGTTTGACCTTCAAACTGTAGTAACTCTTCAGGAATTCTTACAGATACTATAGCTGTTAATCCTTCACGTATGTCATTACCGTCTAAGTTTTTATCTTTTTCTTTTAATTCATTAATGCGTCTAGCGTAATCATTGAACACACGTGTCATCGCTGTTTTAAAACCAACTTCATGTGTACCACCATCTTTAGTACGTACATTATTTACAAAACTTAATATACTTTCTGAATATTGGTCATTATATTGAAATGCAACATCTACTTCTATACCGTTAGATGTTCCTGTAAAAGTCGTAACATCATGAAGTACTTCTTTACCTTCATTGACATAACTTACAAATTCTTTAATCCCTTCTTCATAGTGGTAAAATTCTTCTCTTTCTTTACCACGACGTAAATCGATTAATTTAATCTTTAAGTTCTTTAATAGAAAAGCAGATTCTTGTAATCGCTCACTTAGAACATCAAAATTAAATGATGTTGTTGCTTTGAAAATTTCAGGATCTGGTTTAAATGTAACCTTAGTACCTGTTTTCTTTGTCTTTCCTTCTTTTAGTAAACCTGTTGCTGGCACGCCGCCATCTTTAAATCTTTGTTTATAAATATTTCCGTCTCTATGAATCTCAACTTCTAACCATTCACTAAGTGCATTTACTACTGAGGCACCAACACCATGTAATCCACCAGATGTTTTATAGCCACCTTGGCCGAACTTACCTCCAGCATGTAAAATCGTAAAAATAACTTGCACAGTTGGTTTTCCTGATGCATGGATACCAGTAGGCATTCCACGACCGTTATCTTCTATAGAAATACTATCATCTTGGTTAAGGATAACTGTTATTTCATCCCCATAACCATTTAATACTTCATCGACGGAGTTATCGACAACTTCATATACTAGATGATGCAATCCACGTTTATCAGTTGATCCTATATACATCCCCGGTCTTTTTCTAACTGCTTCAAGACCTTCTAAAACTTGAATAGAATCATCTGAATAATGATTTTGTTTATTCATTGCCAATGATTTCGCCCTCCTACAAACGTACGTTCGTTTTTAAAACTATACAATAGTTATTCTTATATAAATCAGAATAAATTGCAAGTGTCATCTTGATAAAACAGTTTATTTTACTGATTATTCATATTCAAAATGTAATTTTTATTGTTCTAATATGAGATGGATATGGTAAAATAGTGCTAAGTTATTAAAGGATGTGTATTTTATGATGATTGTCGTCATGTTAATACTAAGTTATCTTATAGGAGCTTTTCCAAGTGGTTTAGTTATTGGAAAGTTATTCTTTAAAAAGGATATAAGACAATTTGGTAGTGGCAACACTGGAGCAACAAACAGTTTCAGAGTATTAGGAAGACCAGCAGGTTTTGTAGTTACATTCTTAGATATCTTTAAAGGATTCATAACTGTTTTCTTCCCTATATGGTTACCTGTACATGCAGATGGACCTATAAGTACATTCTTTACCCATGGCCTGATCGTAGGATTATTTGCTATTGTGGGTCATGTATATCCAATTTATTTAGGATTCAAAGGTGGTAAAGCTGTTGCAACAAGTGCTGGGGTAGTTTTAGGCGTTAATCCTATTCTTTTATTAATTTTAGCAGTTATTTTCTTCGCTGTATTAAAATTATTTAAATATGTGTCCTTATCAAGCATCATAGCAGCTATTTGTTGTGTTATTGGTTCGCTCATTATTCAGGACTATATATTACTAGCAGTAGGCGCAATCGTTGCCATTATATTAATCATACGTCATAAAACAAATATTGTTAGAATCTTTAAAGGTGAAGAACCTAAGATAACGTGGATGTAAATAAAAAATCTAAAACTTAATAATCAATACAAAGCATTTAGTATGATATATGAAATTTATATCACACTGAGTGCTTTTTATTTTGTTAAATGTTTTGATTTATGATGATGTTATTGGTGAGTTTTATATAGTTTGATATACCTTTAGTCTTTGATAGTGGCTTATAACTCATTAAGTTAAAATAATTATATTAGGATATTAAGCTATGCTATAATTCTACTATCAATAAAATTCACAATTTAACCCCTAAAAAATATGGATAATTAATATGGAGGAACTATTTATGAAAATCGAGCTTACCCAACCAGCAGTTCAGTGGTTTAAAGATGAGTTTGACTTACCTCAAGATGACAAAGTATTACACTTTTTTGTACGTTATGGTGGAGAATTCCAATTAAAACAAGGGTTTAGCCCTGCATTTAATGTTGAAAATAAAGCCGATGTAGAAGTGGCATATGAAGAAGAATTTGACGGACTCACTTTAGTCATCGCTGAGAAAGATTTATGGTATTTTGAAGATGATCATATTGTAGTAGATGCAGTTGATCATGAAGATGAAATTTATTACAGTAAAAAGTAATTTAAAAACAGCCTAACAATGCCACTAAAGTGAGCAATGTTAGGCTATTTTCATTTTCTGATGCTAATTTAATTACAAATGATCGATACCATTTGTTACTTCTTCATCTATACCTTCTTTATTTAAATCTTCAACTTTACTATATACTTCGTGCCAATCAGCAAAATAACGATCCAATCTAATAGGTTTAAATGTATCAGCTTTCATACAAATCAATTCAGTGTAACCTGTTGTAGCTAGTTCACCTTGTTCGTTAAATAATTCATAACGATATATTGAACGTAACCTTGAGTACTTTTCTACCCATGTCTTAATCGTTACTTTTTCAGGATAAAAAATAGATTTTTTATATTTAATATTTAAGTCGGTAACTGGAGAAATGATTCCTTGCTTTTCCATATCAGCATAATTAAATCCTAATTTCCCAATATAATCTGTACGGGCAACTTCAAACCATGTTGCGTAATTACCGTGATAAATCACACCCATTTTATCTGTTTCTTGATATCTTGGTTCAATTTCAGTCAAACTATAAATCATTGAATTCCAATCCTTCCTTAACTTATACATTACATATGTATTTTAGCATAAAAAAACTGTGCTAACCTAAACGTTAGCACAGTTGATTTTTATTATTGAGCTAATTTATTTCTTAATACCATTTGTAAGATACCACCATGACGATAGTAGTCTAATTCAACTAATGAATCAAAACGAACCATTGCTTCGAAATCAACAACTTCTCCGTTTTCTTTTTTAGCATGAACTGTAACTAAATCATGAGGTTTTACATTTTCATCGATATCTACTGAAATTTCTTCTTTACCTTCTAAACCAAGAGAATCAGCTGATTCACCTTGTTTAAATTGTAATGGAAGTACACCCATCATAACTAAGTTTGAACGGTGAATACGTTCATAACTTTGCGCGATAACTGTTTTAACTCCTAATAAGTTTGTACCTTTAGCAGCCCAGTCACGTGAAGATCCCATACCATAGTCGTTACCAGCTAATACAGCTAAGCCAGTGCCATTTTCTTTATATTTCATAGCAGCATCATAAATAGGCATAACTTCGTCTGTAGGCCAATAAGTTGTAAAGCCACCTTCAGTACCTGGAGCTAATTGGTTTTTAATACGGATATTAGCGAATGTACCACGTACCATTACTTCGTGGTTACCACGTCTAGAACCGTATGAGTTGAATTCTCTAATTGGAACATTGTGGTCAATTAAATACTTACCTGCTGGTGTATCTTTACCGATTGCACCTGCTGGAGAAATATGGTCAGTTGTTACTGAATCTCCAAATTTACCCATAATACGTAAGTCTTTTAATGGTTCAATTGTTCCTGGTTCTTTAGATAATCCTTGGAAGAATGATGGATTTTGAATATATGTTGAATTTGGATCGAAATCATATAGTGGTGCATCTGTTACATCGATTTCATTCCACATTTCATTATTTTCATAAACATTTGCATATTCTTCTAAGAATAATTCTGGTGTTACTACACTATCAACTGTGTCAGCAACTTCTTTAATACTTGGCCAGATATCTTTAAGGTAAACATCTTCGCCATCTTTACCTTTACCAATAGCTTCATTTTCTAAGTCAATATCTACAGTTCCAGCTAAAGCATAAGCAACAACCAATTGTGGTGAAGCTAAGTAGTTAGCTTTAACTAATGGATGGATACGACCTTCAAAGTTACGGTTACCTGAAAGTACAGATGTTACTAATAAATCTTCGTCAGCAACAGCTTTTTCGATTTCTGGTAATAATGGACCAGAGTTACCGATACATGTTGTACAACCATAACCAACTAAGTTGAAACCTAAATCATCAAGATATTCTTGTAATCCAGAATCTCTTAAATAACCTGTAACAACTTTAGAACCTGGAGCTAATGATGTTTTAACATATTCAGGTACTTTTAAGCCTTTTTCGATAGCTTTTTTAGCTACAAGACCTGCACCTAACATAACGTAAGGGTTTGAAGTGTTTGTACATGAAGTGATAGCTGCAATTGCTATATCACCAGTTTTCATAGTAGCTGTTCTACCATCGTTGAAACTGATATTAGCTTGTTTATCAAATTCACTTTCATCTAGACCATGACCTTGGTTGCCAGCTGGTGCTGTAACTGATTTTTCAAATTCAGTTTTCATGTCACTTAAGAAAATTAAATCTTGTGGACGTTTTGGACCAGATAATGAAGCTTGTACTGTAGATAAGTCTAAGTCAATTACTTCAGTATATTCTGGGTCTTCATTTTCAACTTGGAAGAACATATTATTTTGTTGTAAATATTCTTTAACAAGTTCAATATGATCAGCTTTACGGCCAGTTAATTTCATATATTTAAGTGATTCTTCGTCAACTGGGAAGAAACCACATGTTGCACCGTATTCTGGCGCCATGTTAGCGATTGTAGCACGGTCAGCTAATGGTAAGTTTGTTACACCAGGACCGAAGAACTCTACGAATTTACCTACTACACCGCGTTTACGCAACTCTTCAGTTACACGTAAAGCTAAGTCAGTTGCAGTAGAACCTTGAGGTAATTCATTACTTAATCTAACACCAATTACTTCTGGAATTGGGAAGTAAGAAGGTTGTCCTAACATACCTGCTTCGGCTTCAATACCGCCGACACCCCAACCTAATACACCAATACCGTTAATCATTGTTGTATGAGAGTCAGTACCAACTAATGTATCAGGGAAAGCAGTTTGTTCACCTTCAACGTCACGGACATGAACAACATTTGCTAAATATTCTAAGTTTACTTGGTGAACGATACCAGTTGCAGGTGGTACAGCATTATAATTGTCAAATGCTTTAGTTGCCCAGTTTAAGAATTGATAACGTTCATAGTTTCTTTCGAATTCTAATTTCATATTACGTTCTAATGCGTCTGGGTTAGCGTAGCTATCTACTTGTACAGAGTGGTCAATAACTAAATCTACTGGTACTTCTGGGTTGATTTTGTTAATATCTCCACCAACATCATTCATTGCTTTACGTAAAGACGCTAAGTCAACTACTGCTGGTACACCAGTGAAGTCTTGTAAAATAACACGAGATGGTTTGAAAGGTACTTCACCTTCATTATCTTTTTTACCGAATTCTGCTAACTTTTTAATGTGATCGTCAGTGATTACAAAATCATCTTCCTGACGTAATACAGATTCTAATAATACACGAATTGAATAAGGTAATTTAGAAATTTTAGTTAAACCTTGTTCTTCTAATGATTTCAAATCATAGTATGTGTATGATTGGCCATTTAAATCAAATTGTTTCTTTGCTGTTTCTTTAAAATTAGAAGCCATTTGATATCCCCCTTGAAAATCTTTATATTTTATATGCCTTATTTAAATTGTATTATTATATGTTTTCGAAAACAACTATATAAGAGTAGAAAGACGTCGATTTTCATTTCGCATTTTTAATCAGGTAGTATAATCAAAACTTATCATAAGACGTTAGTGCAATAAGTAAATTTTATTAATTGAGAATGGTTATCAATCGCAAGTATTAGTTTTCATTTTTTATAGATAAAAAAATACTACCAGCCCTATATAGAGCCGGTAGTATCTTCACTCATTTCTAAAAGAATTAATTATTGAATTATTCTTCTCTTTCACGGTTTCTTCTTGATTCACGTTTTTCTAAAATATCAGATTCATAATCTTCTTGTTGATATTTAACGTACTCTTCTAATCTGTGTTTATTAGGCGTTAATGTTAAGCCTAAGAATTTACGTTCTTTGTTGGCATCTTTGTAAAAGCTTATCATCATCAGTATGACGACAAAGGAGAATGGGAACGCACTAATAATGGCGGCACTCTGAATCGCGTTGAGTGCTTTTGTTCCATCTCCGCCACCAGCTAATAATAGAACGAATGCAATAAGTGCTTGAGCAATTCCCCAAGTTACTTTAACTGCACTGTTTGGATTTAATGAACCAAATGTTGTCTGCATACCTAAAACGAATGTTGCAGAGTCAGCTGATGTGATAAAGAATGAAGCAATTAAAATAAGTGCTATGAATGATAACACTATACCTAACGGAACGTGGTGGAATACACCAAATAATTGTGTTTCTGGAGTCATATCAAATAATTTTGGATGTTTTTTACCTGTTTCAATACCAAGAACACCGAATACACTAAACCAGATGAAACTTACAATTGCTGGTACTAATAGTACACCTGAAATAAATTCTCTGATTGAGCGTCCTTTTGAAACTCTGGCAATAAATACACCAACGAATGGGCTCCAACTTAACCACCAGCCCCAATAGTATAATGTCCATGTTGACATCCATTCACGTTTTTGACCATTTAATGCTGCAGTGTCAAAGCTATTGAATAAGAATGTATTTAACAAGCTACCTGTTGAACTTGTCATCATATTAAGGATTAATACAGTTGGTCCAATGATTAATGTAATAATCATTAATATGGCACCTAAACCAATATTTAAATTACTTAAATACTGAATACCTTTACTTAAACCTGACCAAGCACTAGCGATAAATAATATCGTTACAACAACGATAATAATTGCTTGAACCCAAGTTGTATTTGGAATTCCGAATAAGTAACTTAAACCACCATTAATTTGTAATGCACCCATACCTAGTGATACAGCTACACCTACTAAAGTAGCAAATACAGATAAAACATCAATAAATGTTCCAATAGGTCCTTCTACTTTATCTCCTAAAAGTGGTCTTAGCGTTCTTGAAAGTAAACCAGGTTCACCTTTACGGAATTGAGAATATGCAAGTGCTAATGCTACTACACCATATACTGCCCATGCGTGGAATCCCCAATGGAAGAATGTAGAACGTAACGCTTCTGTATATGCTTCAGTAGTCTTTGGATCAGCATCAGGTGGTGAAGCAAAGTGTGACATAGGTTCAGCTGCACCATAGAAAACTAAACCAATACCCATTCCTGCACTGAATAACATTGCAAACCAAGAAATTGTATTAAATTCTGGTTTATCATTTGGTTTACCTAACTTAAGTTTCCCTATAGGGCTAAAGATTAGGAAAATACAGAAGAAAACAATAACTGTAGTTAATATTAGGTAATACCAACCTAGTTTATCAGTAATCCACATTTTGACTTCATTAGTAACCGTGTCAAATTGAGATGGGAAAATGGCACCAATTAACACAACAATTGCTGCGACAATGGCACTGTAGATAAACACCGGAGAAATCTTCTTACCATTTTTTTCTTCAGAAGAAGAATTCATAATTAATTACTCCCTTCTTATTATTAAATTTTCAAACTAGTAAAATTAAATTATTATTTTTTTATCTTAAAACAATTAACTTTACTAAAACACTACTATAGGATAACAAAGCTCCATATTAGAATCAAATTTGATTAAAATTAATATTTTCTAAATTAATTATATGATGTATAATGACGATTATATTGTTATGAAAGGATTTTTTTATATGCTTAAAGAGTTTAAAGAGTTTGCATTAAAAGGCAATGTATTAGATTTAGCTGTAGCTGTAGTTATGGGCGCTGCATTTAATAAAATAATCACTGCATTAGTCCAATACATTATTATGCCATTAATTGGTAAAATATTTGGTTCTGTCAATTTCGCAGAGGACTGGGCTTTCTGGGGAATTAAATATGGTTTATTCATACAATCAATAATTGATTTTATAATCATAGCTTTTGCATTATTTATCTTTGTGAAAATCGCAAATACATTAATGAGAAAAGAAGAACCAGAAGAAGAATTAGAAGCAAACACTGTTCTTTTAACAGAAATCAGAGATTTATTACGAGAAAAAAATTAATAATTATTAATTAAAACGATTTATCAACCTAATTTATAGAAGTTGATAAATCGTTTTTTTATAATTTTATGATTATTAATTCCATTTAAATTGTGTTGTGCTTTGGTATTGATTAGATGTCACTTCTAAAATGAGTGGTATTCGTTGTTTCAATTCACTTACATGAGATATGATTCCTACCATTCTACCTGTAGATTTCAAATTAACTAATGTATCTAGTGCTGTTTCAAGTGTTTCTTGATCTAAAGTACCGAATCCTTCATCAATAAACATAGATTGTAATGAAATTCCTCCAGATTCTTGTTGTACAATCTCACTTAAACCTAATGCTAAAGCTAATGACGCTTGGAACGTTTCCCCTCCTGATAACGAACTTATATGTCTAGATTTATTTGAGTAAAAATCAAATACGTCAATTTCAAGACCACTAAACCCTTGTGATAAAGCTGCTCTTCTTTGTAACTGATATCTTTGACCGCTCATAGTTGCAAGACGAATATTAGCTTGAGCGATGATTTTTTCTAAATAATATACAAGAACGTAATTTTCTAAGGTTAACTTTTGACTATTTTTACCTGACAAAATTTCAGACAGATTAAAGATATCTTGTTGTTCTTTTAACTCTTTATTCAAGTAATTTATATTAGATTCAACTTCATTTCCTTTTTGTTCATTTAATTTGATTTGATACTCTAGCGTTGCTATCTCATTATTTAATTGATTCAATTGTTCTTTTGTCTTTGATAGATTTTCTTGTTTTTTATCGATATCTTCCAAATTTCTATCTGAAACTAGCTTCGTTAGCCTATTTATTTCTACTTCATACATATGCAATTGTTTATTAAAATCATTAATTTCTTTCTCGATTGATTCCTTTTCATTAACGATTTCTATAATGCTTTGGATTTGTTCTATTGAAGATAAACTTAATCTATTCATTTCATTTTCAATTTCTTTTTGAGTTCGTTTAAGTTCATCTTGGCTTTCATTTAATGAAGTGGTATGATGCTTAACATTGTTTTCTTCAATACTTAGTTTTTGAGAAGTATCACTCATGGCATGTTTATACTTCTCGGTTAGTTGTTCATATTCAGTAACATTATTTTTTAATTGTTCATAGTACAATTTAAACTCTTTAATGTTAGTAAATTGAGATGTCGTTTCAAAATCATTAATTCTAATTTCACATTGTTCAATTTTTGCATTTGTATCTTTTATTTCATTTTCTATTTCATATATTTCTTGTTTTTTTTGTTCAATTTTTTTATTTGTTGATAAGATACGGTCATTTTCTTTTTGATGTCTTACTTTTTCTTCCTGTTTTTCTCTAAGTTGAGTATTAAGTTTATCTATATTGAGAATTGATTTTTCATCTACATTAATATTTTTTAATTGTTCAGTAAGGTGATTAATTGAATTTTCAAATTTAGCTTTGTTTATTTTATGCTCATTTAATTCTTCTTGTAACGACTTTAATAACCTTTGCTTTTCATTAATGCTTTCGAAGTCAATATGTTGATCTAAAGAAGTGATTTCATTACCACAAACTGGGCAAGTATCTCCTATTGAAACAACTTGCTGTAATTGTTCTACTAACGTTTCTTTATTGTTTAAATTAATTTCATTTTGATTGATATCAGCTATCGCATTGGTTAATTTTTCAATTTCATTGTCCGTTTTCTCATTAGAATCTTTTATTTCATTAATTCTGGAATTTAGATTTTCTTTGGTTTTTACTTCTTCCAATTGCTTTTCAGTTGTTTGAATATTTTTTTCTATTTTGAAAATATCTTGAGATAATTGTTCAACTACATCGTAGTCAACGTCTTTCGAATCAATAGAATCTTTTAATTGATAGAATTCTTTTTCAACTTGCTCTTTCTTTTCTTTTAATTTTTCCAATTTAGATGAAAGTTTTTCCTTATCTTTATAACTTGAATCATATTTAGATAAATTAACATAGAAAGTATGTGTTTTTTCTAAATATGCTTTTTCTTTGTTTATTGATGCTTCACTTTCAGTTAATTTTTTTAATTGGTATTGATAGTCCTCTTGTTCTTGATTTAACTGTTTAATTGATTGTTTAGATGTTTCAACAGAATTTTCTATTTGTTTTAATTTTTTGTTTGTTTCATTTTTTCTATCAAGCAATTGTGATAAAGGTTTAATTTCGTTGATTTTATTTAGCTTTTCCTTTTGTTTATTGATGCTTTCTTCTTGTTCTTTTAATTGATTAAATTGATTTTTGTTTTTCTCTAATTCTTTTAAATTTGATTCCAGCTCTTTATTTTCATTCAAATTATGTTCAATCTTTGAAATCTTGTTCTCTAAAATATTTTTATCTTCATATTTACTTTGAGCCAATTTTTTACCGAATTCATTGAATTTTGGCAATGCATCTATTAATTTTTCAGTTTGCTGAACATTAATCGTTTTTAATTCTTCAAGGCTTTCACTGTCAAAGGTGTTGATATCATTCCATAATCTTTCAATATTCTTATATCTATCTTCAATTTGTTTTTTTTCATTTTTAACATCTTCACTCAAAGCTTTTTCAATTTGTTCAAATCTTTCACTATTAAAAAGAGTTCTTAATATACCTTGCTTTTCTTTACTATTAGATAATAAGAATTTTTTAAATTCACCTTGTGGTAATATAAATAATTGTCTAAATTGTTCAGCGTTAACGCCAATTAAATCAATAATAAATTGATTTCCAGCACTCACCATACTTTCACGTAAATCAAATTCATTATCATTGTATTCAAAAACATTTAGCTTTGCTGGTGTTTTAGTTGTATTTCCTTCTTTAATATAAGGTCCAGTTCGAACTATTTTAAAGATTTTGTTATTTAGTTCAAATTCAAAAGTAACTTGCATGGCTGAATTACCATCAGCAAAATGACTTCTTAAATCACTTTCTTTTCTATTTTTAGTTGAAGCTTCCCCATATAACGCATATACTATGGCATCAAATATCATTGTTTTACCAGAACCGGTCTTACCACTTATCAAAAATAATTGATTTTGATCTATTTTATGAAAATCTATTGTTTCATTTAAGAAAGGTCCAAAATTAGTTAAAGTTAACTTAGCAGGTTTCAATTTAATTAATCTTCCTTTCTCATCAAATTATTAATAATTTGATTAATTTTCTTTTCTTGAATATCACTCAGTTGTTCATTGGTTATGTTTTCATAAAATTTATTTATAATCGAAATATCACTTTCCTGTTTTATTTCAATTTGGTCGATTGCATCATAATATTCAAATGTCTCATTAGTTAATGCCAGTGTATTGGGATAAATTTGTTTCAAATTGATAATTGGATCTGATATATGAGACATATTTTTCAATCTAAAATGTATGTAATTATTTTTATTAGTAATATCTACCTTTTCTTGAATAACATCTTCGTAATCTCCAACTACTATTTCTAACTTTCTCATTGGTTCTATTGGAACGAAATAATCATTTATATTTTCTTTATTATTAAATTTAACAACACGATAACCTTTAGGTTGTCCAACTTCAGAAAATGAATATTGCAAAAGTGAACCACTGTATTTAATTCTATCTTCATTAATACTAAATGGATGATGTAGGTGACCTAATAGTACAAAATCAAATATATCAAACGATCTTTTTTCCACTGTCTCTACAGTTCCAATAGTTAATGGTCTTTCAGAATCTGATGTTTTGCCACCTTGGACAGTTAAATGACCAATTAAAACATTAATGCTACTCTTATCTAGCGTTTTTGACATATACATTATACATTTATCAAGTGCTTGTTGATGTGTTTGAATTGTTTCATCTTTAAAAAAGTGTTGCACTTCTGTTACTGTCGCAAATGGTAATGTATAAAAATTAACTCCTTTAATATTTATAGGCTCAATCATACTTTCTAATTTTGTTCTAATATATAAGTTACTATGTTCAAACCAATTTGCCCCGTAATTCAAACGTTCTTTTCCATCATGGTTTCCACTTATCATAAATACTGGTATTTTCATTTCAATATTAAGTTGTGAAATTGTTTCTTCAAATAGTTTTATCGTTTCTTTACCTGGATAAGTAGTATCATATAAATCTCCTGCAATAACGATGACATCAGGTTCTTCATCTTTCATTTTCTTTATAAACTGTTCTAATACATACCTTTGGTCCTCTAACAATTGCTTACCATTCAAAATTCGCCCTAAATGCCAATCTGCTGTATGAATTATTTTCATTTTTTACCTCCAAATAGAACGTTTGTTCGTAACTATTTTATAATTTTTTAATCTATATATCAAGTAAAAAACCACTCATCTCTAAAGATAAGTGGCTATAATATATTTAATGAACAATTGATTTTTTTACTTTTTTATACTGATAATACATTGCTAATCTCCATGGTACTATCATACAAAATGCTAATAAGAAAAACATACCCGCTATCTCACCTGGATCGATTTCGTTACTAATAAAGATTTTTAGAACAGTACGGATAACTAATAGAGAAATTAAGATAATCGGAAACGCTTTTGAACGTTTCATATAAATTTCACTACCTTTAACTTCAAATCTAGATGTCCAAATTAACACTGTTGAGAAAAGTACACCTAAAATAAGGGACTCTAAAATCTCGGTACCAGTCAATCTAAAATATGGTACTACATACATTAGAGCACCTGTTGCCATAAAAAATGGAGGCAATATAATTTTCTTTTCATTAACTGGGAATTTTTGTGCCTTCATTCGAATCACAATAACAATTGCACCCATAAAGAATGCAACTACTATAGAAAATACTAAATATGCCACGCTTACACCTTCTCATATATTCTAAACTTTAATACTCTTTTTAATCACGTGTTAGTATATCATTAAATCAAGTCATTTTCATAGTTTTTAAATTAATAAATTCTGGCTATTTTATAAATTAACTTATTTTCTTTTATTCCATAAAAAAGGGATTAAATCAACGTTAACATTGACTTAATCCCCACTTATATTTATCTTATTTCTTTTGACCTTTCATGCCTTGGTCCATATTTTTGTTCATCATAGTCATCATTTGATTGATTTTCTTTTGAGAAGGTTTTTGACCCATTTGCATCATCATCATACGTAGCATTTCTTCATTAATAGGTGGGTTTTTTTTCAAATAATCCATCATATATTTTCTTGCTAAGAAGAAACCACCAGCTAAACCTGCGATTAATGCTATTATAATTAAAATAATTGCTAACCAAATTGCCATTGTTTCACCCACTTTCTTTATCCTAATGAATTTTACTAGATTCAAATATTTATTTCAAGACAAATTTGTATATTAAAATAACGCACATCAAAAATAATAACAAATTTTCAATATATATTAAATGTACTTTTGAATATTAAAGTTAACATTTAAAAACTGCTAGTTTCGCATAAGCTTAACTAGCAGTTTATTTGAGTTTAAATTATTGATTAACTAAAATTCACGAATTTGGTTTAAAACATTTTCTTTAGTAAATCCATATTTTTCAACTACTAAATCGCCAGGAGCACTTGCACCGAAGCCATCGATACCAATAACTTTACCTTGTGTTCCAACGTATTTATGCCAACCAAGTGGTGAAGCCATTTCAATAGCAACACGTTTAGTAATATTTGAAGGAATAACAGACTCTTTATATTCTTCAGATTGTTGTTCGAAAGCGAACCAGTTTGGCATAGAAACAACTCTAACACCTTTACCTTGAGCATCTAAGTCTTTTGCAGCCTCTACTGCTAAGCTTACTTCAGAACCAGTTGCTAATAATAGATATTCAGGAGTTTCTTTAGATTCATATACAATATATGCACCTTTACGTACACCTTCTTCGACAGTTTCTTCAGAAACATCTAAAGTAGGTAAATTTTGACGTGTAAGTACTAATGATGTTGGCGTGCCTTCTGATTCTAAAGCAACTTCCCAAGCAACTCTAGTTTCATTACCATCAGCAGGACGAATCACATTCATATTTGGAATTGCACGTAATCCAGCTAATTGTTCAATTGGTTCGTGTGTTGGACCATCTTCACCAACTGCGATGGAATCATGTGTAAATACAAATGTTGAATTTAATCCCATAATTGCAGATAAACGTAAAGCTGGTTTTAGGTAGTCACTGAATACGAAGAATGTTGCACCATATGGATGTAAACCTCCATGTGCAGCCATACCATTAACAGCAGCGCCCATTCCAAATTCACGAACACCAAACCAAATGTTTTTACCGTCACGATTATTTTTATCATAATCTTTAGCTTCTTTAACATTTGATTTATTTGAACTAGCTAAGTCAGCTGAACCACCAAAGAATGAAGGTACATGTTTACTTAACGCTTGAATAACTTCACCAGAATCTGCACGTGAAGCTGCATTATGATCTGCATCAAATTTAGGTAAAGCTTCTCTGTAATCTTGAGGTAATTTACCACTTACAGCTAATTTAAATTCTTCCGCTAATTCAGGATAAGCTTTACTATACTCTTCAACTTTATTTTTCCAATTTTCTTCATTTTCATTAGCACGTTTTAACATTGTTGAATTGAAAATGTCGTAAACTTCTTGTGGTACATTAAATCTCTTTTCAGGGTCTAATCCATAAGCTTCTAAAGTTAATTTACGTTCTTCGTCGCCTAGAGGAGCACCATGAACGCCATTTGTACCTGATTTATTAGGCGCGCCATAACCAATTACAGTTTTAACTTCAATGATTGTTGGACCTTGCTGAGATTTAGCTTTATTAATTGCATTATCAATTTCTTCTAAATCATTACCATCTTTAACAAAAATGTAGTTCCAACCATATGATTCGAAACGAGATTTAGTATTTTCAGAGAATGCTTTATCTAAATCTCCATCTAATGAAATATCATTTGAATCATATAATACGATTAATTTATCTAATTGATTATGACCTGCAAATGATGCAGCCTCATGAGAAATACCTTCCATTAAATCCCCATCAGAAGCTAGAACATAAGTATAATGATCTACAACATTATAGTTATCTTTGTTAAATTTACCAGCTAAATGACTTTCAGCTAAAGCCATTCCGACTGACATTGCAAATCCTTGACCAAGAGGTCCTGTTGTCACTTCTACACCATCAGTGTGTCTGAATTCAGGGTGACCTGGAGTTTTAGAATCCCATTGTCTAAATTGTTTTAGTTCATCCATTTCTAAACTACCAGAAACGTGTAATAAACTATATAATAAAGCAGAACCATGACCTGCAGATAATACAAATCTGTCTCTATTGAAATAGTCTTTAGATTGTGGGTTGAAATTTAGGTGTCTTGTCCATAGTGTGTAAGCCATTGGTGCTGCTCCCATTGGTAAACCTGGGTGACCTGAATTGGCCTTTTCTATTGTATCGATACTTAATGCACGAATTGTATCGATTGCTAATTGATCTTCTTTATTGAACATTATATATTCTTCCCTTCTAATAATAATACTTAATGCCAATTATAACTTATTTTAATATAAATTCATAAAGAAAAATCTGAAAAATTTTTAATTTTCCATATTAATCTATATTTAAAATTCAGTAATTAGCATTCTATTTTTCTTTATTTTGTCGTTGAATTTGTTTTAATTTCTCAGGAGTAACATCATTTCCCTCAGGATCAATGACCTTAGTACTTTCAAGTTGTTGTTTGAACCCTTTTCTAAATGAATCAAGATACTGTTTTCTTAATTTAGATTGTTCTTTTGCTTCTTCATTGGTCAAACCTTTTTCTTTTTTCTTTTTAGCTAATTCATTAATTCTATCAATATTTAAATTATTAGACATTTTAGCTCCTACTTTCGTTTGTTAATCGTTTAAATTGATAATTTGTTAGAAAATAACCTACTACATATTATTTCAATAAGTAAAATGGATTTATTCTGTGTATATACCTTTTGTAAAATATAACAAAAAAAGGAGCGTAACCAAATCGTTACGCTCACATAAACTATTAAATGTGATATTAGTTAATTGATGCGAACACTGATCCTGAATTTTGTTCGCTATCATCTTGTTTATTTAAAGATTGATTAGTATTATGATTAACGTTTTGATGTATTTCATGGTCTGTCATTTCGTACGTTTGTTCTGAATGCTCATTTTGGTTAACGCTTAAGAAAAATACTAGAAAAATAAGACAAGATATTAAAAATACTGATATATAAGTTAAAAATGTTTTTGTTTGTTTTGTTAACATTGCATCTCACTCCTAGAACGTTTGTTTGTATTATTAATTTAACAGAACAGATGTTCCATGTCAACACTTTAACGAACAAACGTTTGTTTTTTGTTTATGTAGATGCTATAATATAATCAAATAAAATTAGGGAGTGCCTATATATGAGAGAGTTAACGAAAAGACAAAGTGAAATATATGATTACATTAAACATATTGTTCAATCAAAAGGGTATCCACCGAGTGTTCGAGAAATCGGAGAGGCTGTAGGATTAGCTTCGAGTTCGACTGTTCATGGTCATTTATCAAGATTAGAAGAAAAAGGTTACATTAGACGAGACCCTACTAAACCAAGAGCAATTGAAATTGTTAGCGAACAATTAGGCGACAATATTAATATGGAAGAAACGATTCACGTTCCTGTTATAGGTAAAGTAACGGCCGGAATTCCAATTACAGCAGTCGAAAATATTGAAGAGTATTTCCCACTACCCGAACATTTAACATCTACACATAACAGTGATATTTTCATATTAAATGTTGTAGGTGATAGTATGATTGAAGCAGGTATTCTAGATGGAGATAAAGTAATTGTTCGTAGTCAAACAATTGCTGAAAATGGAGATATTATTGTTGCTATGACAGAAGATGATGAGGCTACAGTTAAACGATTCTACAAAGAAAAAAATCGTTATAGATTGCAACCTGAAAATAGCACAATGGATCCAATTTATTTAGACAATGTCATAGTAGTTGGTAAAGTTATCGGTTTATATAGAGAAATGTAATCATATTTTATGCTCATAACCCCCTATAAATAATAAAAGGATTAGGCGATTGCCTAATCCTTTTTATTTTGATTCTTTTTTAAAACTTCTTTTACTTTATCTAAGATATCAGGTTGTTGTTTTGATTTAGTTGACATTCTATCTACTTCCTTACAACTAATTATTACCCAAAGATGATTAACTCTAAACGATTAACCAGTATAATTTTCTGTCCAATACGGTTGTCGACGATCATTAAAATCAACACCTACGCCTAAAGTAGAAAAGCTATCATTTAAAATATTTTTTCGATGACCTAATGAATTCATTAATCCTTCATGTGCAAATATACTACTTTGTTGTCCATACGCTAAATTTTCACCAGCAGAACTAAAATCATGATGATCATCTTTCAAACGATCAAAAGGTGATTTTCCTTTTAAATCTGTATGATCAAAGTAGTTATTGTCCGCCATATCTTGACTATGCTTTCTAGCAGTATTAGAAACTGAAGCTGAATATTTTAAAGTTGGTAATTGATGTTGTTTACGTTCAGCATTTACGATGTCAAAATTTTGTAATTCAAAACTCTTTTCTAATGATTTGGAAGGTGCACCATATTGTTCTTGTAATCTATTTTCCATAGCTTCACTCACTTGATATAAAGCTGTTACGCCATTTTTTTCATGTTTATCGTAAAATACTGTTGTGTAAATGTGATTTTTATGGAAAATATCGTACTCGTCATTTTTAACTTCAAAACGTTTGTTACCTTTACTTATTTCTTCTATAGGTTTACCTAAACGATCTCGAACTGCCTTTTTAGGTGTAGCATATTTAATTTTAGACTGTGAAGATATTAAATTTTGATTCGTATACATGCCATTGACACGATTTTTAATATAACTAATCATTATGAATTGATTATAATCATTATCATAATACGTATACCAATGTGTACCGTATTCATTGGAAGTTATGCGTTTTTCTTTACCTAATTTATCCTCAACGTCTTTTTTTGTCATATTCATTTGAATATTATTAATCGCAAATTCTTGTTTGTCAGGAACATCTAAGCTTAAGTCTTCTTCATTTGAATTACCATATGCCCATTGATCAACTTGCTCTCTAACTTCTTGTTGTAAATGCTCTGTAAATTTGAACTCATTTAATGGTAAGAAAATAACGAGACACAAGAAGAATATAAAAAATACTAGAAATCTTTTAATTTTAGCCACCTACCGTATGATATTAATCTCTATCCCCATTAAAAATTGAATTTCTAACAATGACATAATCCACTGTTCGAAGAGATTTCAAATCTTTGCCACCTGCATAAGAAATAGAACTTTGTAAATCTTGTTGCATCTCTTTTAAAGTGTCTTTTAATGAACCTTTATGTTCAACAAACATTTTTTTACCTTCAACATTTTTATGTTCACCTTTTTGGAATTCTGACGCACTACCAAAATATTCTTTATATCGCTTACCTTCTAATTCAACAGTTTCTCCAGGAGATTCTTCATGTGCTGCAAATAGTGATCCTATCATTACCATAGAAGCACCAAATCGAATAGACTTAGCGATATCACCGTGTGTACGTAATCCGCCATCTGCTATGATAGGTTTTCTAGCTGCTTTACTACATAAATTAAGTGCAGATAATTGCCAACCACCTGTACCAAATCCAGTTTTTATTTTTGTAATACATACACGTCCCGGACCGATACCAACTTTTGTAGCATCAGCACCAGCATTTTCTAATTCTCTTACGCCTTCAGGTGTTCCTACGTTTCCTGCTATAACAAAAGAATTAGGTAGGTTCGTTTTGATGTGTTTAATCATATTAATTACCGAATCTGAATGACCATGAGCGATATCAATAGTAATATACTCGGGTGTTAAATTTTCATTTGATAATTGCTCAATAAAGTCAAATTCTGATTTCTTTACGCCAACTGATATGGATGCAAATAGATTATTTTGTTGCATTTTATTGATAAACGGAATTCTAGCTGCTTCATTAAAACGGTGCATGATATAAAAATAATCATTTTCAGCAAACCATTGAGCTAATTCTTCATTCATTACTGTTTGCATATTAGCTGGTACTACTGGAAGTTTAAAGGTACGAGGACCAAATTTTATCGATGTATCGCATTCTGATCTACTTTCAACAATACATTTGTTTGGTATTAGTTGTATGTCTTCATAATCAAATATTTTCATATTAATTAAATAGCCCCTTTTTAAAAAGAATAATATTAGGATAAATAGCTAAAATCCGAATAATCATAGTTTTATCAGTTGTTTTATTCAAAAATTCATTATCCTTATTAACTGTACATTGTTTTATTGTTCTTGTAAATGGACTTTAGGACTAGTTTTACCAACTAGATTTTTTAACACCTGGTATTTGACCTTTATGTGCGTGTTCTCTAAAAGCAATTCGTGACATTTCAAATTTACGTAATACGCCTCTTGGTCTTCCTGTCACTTTACATCTGCGAGTTAAACGTGTTGGTGAAGAATCACGTGGTAATTTTTTTAATGCTTCATAATCACCTTTAGCTTTCAATTCTTTTCTTAATTCAAAATATTTATCTACTAGTTCTTGTCTTTTTTGTTCTTTTGCAATCTTAGATTTTTTAGCCATTTCCATTACCTCTCTTTTTATAAATCGTAATAATTACGTTTTATATATTAACACGATTATCTCAATTTGCAAATCTAGAAGTTCTATAACAAACATATTTCTGTTTAAAAATGACATTTACTCGTAAAAAAAGAGACCTTTTCCTAAAGAAAAAGGTCCCTTAAGCCATTTCAAATTGTCGTATTTGAAAGATAAGATTTATTTAGTTTCACGATGTAACGTATATTTATTTAATCTAGGGCAGTATTTTTTCATTTCAATACGCTCAGGATTATTTCTTTTATTTTTTGTAGTGATATAGTTACGATCGCCACACTCTGTGCATGCTAATGTGATATTTACGCGCACGTTAAACACCCTTTCTAATTAGGAATACTTACGATTTAAAATTTTATCATAACTTTGTTTTGTGCGCAATCTTCAATTTTATTTATTAAAATTTTCGTAAGTTTCGTCTTGTTCGCCTTCTAAATCAACTGTATTTATATCAATGCCTAATGCTTTCGCTACACCTTTACCATAATCAGGGTCAGCTTTATAACAATGACGGATATGACGACGTTTCACATCTTCAGTTACACCATCCATAGCGTTCGCTGTATTTGTAAAGATACGCTCTTTCGCTTCATCAGATTGTAATCTAAATAATTTACCAGGTTGTTCGAAGTAATTATCATCATCTTGTCTTTGATTATATTCATAACCATCACCGTCTACAGGGAAAGCAGGCTTTTTGAATTCTGGTTGAGAATCATATACGCCTTGATTATTTGGATAGTAGTGAGGTCCACCACCTTGGTTATCGTCTAAGATACGCATTTGACCGTCACGACTAAATGGACATAAGTTTTCAATGCCTACACCTTTAGGTTGGTTAACAGGAATTTGCCAATGGTTTACGCCTAATCTATAGCGTTGAGCATCTCCATAAGAGAATAAACGTCCTTGTAACATTTTATCTGGCGAGAAGTCTAAACCAGGTACAATGTTAGTTGGCGCAAATGCAGCTTGTTCTACATCTTGGAAATAGTTATTAGGATTACGGTTAAGTTCAAATTCTCCAACTTCGATTAAAGGATAATCGCCGTGGTACCAAACTTTAGTTAAATCGAATGGATTATCTTTATGATTTTTAGCTTGTTCTTCAGTCATCACTTGGATATACATTTTCCATTTAGGATAGTCTCCATTTTCAATGGCATTAAATAAATCACGTTGAGATGAATCACGATCTGTAGCAATTATGTTAGCCGCTTCATCATCAGATAAGTTTTCAATACCTTGTTGACTTCTGAAGTGATATTTAACCCATACACGTTCGCCTTTATCGTTATACATTGAATAAGTATGAGAACCGAAACCATGCATATGACGTAAATCTTTTGGAATACCTCTATCAGACATTAAAATTGTAACTTGATGTAATGATTCAGGTAATCCTGTCCAAAAGTCCCAGTTATTTTGTGCACTTCTCATATTTGTTCTAGGATCTCTTTTAACTGCTCTGTTTAAACTTACAAATAATTTAGGATCTCTAAAGAAGAATACAGGTGTATTGTTCCCTACTAGATCCCAGTTACCTTCTTCAGTGTAGAATTTTAAAGCAAATCCACGAATATCACGTTCAGCATCTGCTGCGCCTCTTTCTCCTGAAACTGTAGAAAATCTTGCGAACATTTCAGTTTGTTTACCTACTTCTGAGAAGATTTTAGCACTTGTGTATTTAGTAATATCATTCGTTACAGTAAAAGTACCAAATGCGCCTGATCCTTTTGCATGCATACGTCTTTCTGGAATAACTTCACGATCAAAGTGAGACATTTGTTCTAAAAAGTATATATCTTGCATCATTAATGGTCCACGTGGGCCAGCTGTCATGCTATTTTCTCTATCTGATACAGGTGCTCCAAATAAACCTGTTAATTTTCCATCTTGTTTGGACATGTGTATATCCCCTCCACATAAATTAGAATAATTATAATTTAATATCTATTATAAAGTATTCCCTCAAAAAAAGAAACTAAAACTACTCATTTTATTTAGAATTATCAGAAAATTTGTTGTTTTTTCACTTTAAAGTGCTAATTAGTATTGAATACTAGGTTCAAAAGACTTAAAATGATGGATATATTTAAAATAGATGGGAGACAGTATATGGAAGATAATAATATGAAAAGAGGTTTAACCTCCAGACACATAACCATGATTGCTATCGGTGGCGCCATTGGAACAGGATTATTCGTCGCTACTGGTAGTGTCATTTCTGAAGCAGGACCTGGTGGTGCTATACTAGCCTACTTATTAATTGGGATTATGCTTTATTTCTTAATGTCATCAATTGGAGAATTAGCTACCTTCTACCCGGTATCTGGTTCTTTTAGTTCTTATTCATCTAGATTTATTGATCCGTCACTAGGTTTTACCATGGGATGGTTATACTGGGGAATGTGGACACTCGTAACTAGTGTAGATGTTATTGTAGCTTCTAATGTTTTAAAATTTTGGGATGTTTTCAATTTCTTTAGCCCATTAACTTGGAGCCTAATTTTTATAACGCTACTCTTACTTTTAAATATCTTTTCAGTAAAAGCTTTTGGTGAAACTGAATTTTGGTTATCTCTCATCAAAGTAGTTACTATTATTGTATTTATTATATTGGGATTATTAATGATTTTTGGTATTTTAGGTGGCCATACATATGGCTTTGAAAATTATACTAAAGGACAAGCACCTTTTGTTGGTGGTATTTCTGGTATTTTATGTGTTTTATTAGTTGCTGGCTTTTCTGTTGGTGGGACTGAAGTGGTCGCAGTTACTGCTGGAGAATCTAGTGATCCTAGTAAATCCATGCCTAAAGCAATTAAGCAAGTATTTTGGAGAATTTTATTATTCTATGTATTATCTATAGCAGTTATTGCCGCTATAATCCCATATACTGATCCATTGCTATTAAACGAAAGCCAATCTGTAACACAAAGTCCATTTACGATTGTATTTGATAAAATTGGTATCGCCTTTGCAGCTTCAGTTATTAATGCTGTAATACTAACGTCACTACTATCAGCAGCAAATTCAGGTATTTATACTACAAGTCGAATGCTTTATTCGTTAAGTGTAGATAAACAAGCACCTCAATTCTTTAAAACATTAAATAAAACAACGAAATTACCAATTAGAGCCATTTTAACTACTTATATTTTAGTTGTAGCAGTAGTTATATATGCTAATTTTAATTCGAATGCGGTATTCAATTTATTAAATATTATTGGCTCAATGGTCATCGTCGTTTGGGGATCAAGTATCTGGGCACAAATTAGAGTACGCAGTGCAATTAAAAAGCAAGGTAAAAACATTAATGAGTTGTTACCTTATAAAGCTCCATTTTATCCATTTGGCCCAATTATAGTTATAGCAACTTTACTATTTTTATTATTTGGTAGTTCATTTGGAAGTATTGTTTCAGGAGATTGGGTAAGTGTTATTCGAAACTTTACACCACTCATTATTTTGGCAATTATTTTCATTGTCCATAAACTCATTAAGAAAACTAAATTTGTAAAACTTGAAAATATGGATTTAAGTTCTCATATCTTTAAAAATGAATAGTTAATATATCTATAGTTTAAATATTTTATACCTTTCAATTCAAGCCGATTTATAGGTTTTTAATTGGAAGGTATATTTATTTAAGTTTTCTATACAATAATCAATAAATTACAATTAATTCCTAGTTAATCTTTATTTTCTGAGCGCTCGTAATCATGTATAATAAAATTAAGAAATAAGGCTTAGAGGTGGTTAAAATGATTGGTCAAACAAATTTGTTCGATGATGTGATTAAAAGTGATGAACGTTTCGTAATTGTTGTTCAAGCTTTAGAGGAAAAGAATGGTCAATTAGTAAAAAATACATTAAGAGAATATCCAAGTTTAAATCATGACCAAATGAGTAACTTGTTCACTCATCTTAAAGAAGTATATTTAGAGGAAAAATTTCAAGATAACCAATCAGCTTTTACTATAACTGTATATACTAACCTTGACTATGCAGCAGATCAAGTTTATGCACATGTTAAGCGCTATAGAGGAAAAAAAGATTGGACTCACACAGCTAAATAAATTCAATAGACAAAAATAGACTTAGGTATCTTTACTTGGAATAGGTTGATAGCATTCATTATTTAATGCTATTTAATTATCCTTAAAAATACCTAAGTCTATTTATTTACATTATAATAGTTTTTTTAGAGTATGTGGTATACCATTCGAATCATTATCTAATGTGACTTCATCCGCTTTTTCTTTTAACTCGTCACTTGCATTACCCATTGCAACAGCATATCCTACAACATCTAACATAGATTGGTCATTTAAACTGTCGCCAAATGCGATAACTTCCTCAAGTGATATATTTAATTTTTCACATAAAGCAGTAATTGCGTTCCCTTTTGAAACGTCTCTTGCCATAAATTCTAAGAAGAATGGTTTACTAGTTGTAACGTCAATTTCTTCATTAAAATAACCATTTAAATCAATACGTGCTTCAGTAATATTACCAACATAATCAACACCCATTACTTTTGGTACACCATGTGTAATGTATGATTTAATATCATCAACACGTTTCATAGGCAGTCCAGTAAGTTCAGATTCAATATTCATATATTCATGTTCACCATCATAAATAATATGTCCATCATCATAAGTTAATACTAAAAACCCTTTTTCTCTACAGTAATCGACAATTTCATCGAAGTTCTCTTTCGAAACGGTTTTACTTACTTCTACCTTTTCAGAAATCATGTTAATTGTTTTACCGCCATTATAACTAATAATATAACTTTCATGTTCATTTAATTTTAAAGTTCTCGCAACGGGAATCATACCTTCTGTTGGTCGTCCGGAAGCTAATACAACTTTGTAACCTTTGTCTTGAATGTCGATAAGATAAGATTGTGTTTCTGGAGATACCTTATTCTCACTATTCATTAGTGTGTCATCCATATCCATAACAACTACTTTATATTTGCTCATATTATTCCGAATCTCCTTTCAATGACTTATCTATATTTTACATCAAAACGAGCTTATTGGTACACTACTTCTTCAATTACACCAACCTCATTTATCGTTACTAATTCTGAAATACAATGCGACATTTCATTCTTTAACGTTCTTACTATTTCACCACTATGTTCCCTAGGGCTCAAAGTTAGTACAGTCGGTCCAGCTCCACTTATTACGGTTGCATATGCATGGTGTGCTTTAGAAATATTTCTAATCTTTTCAAATTCTGGAATTAAATGCTGTCTATATGGTTCATGAAAACCATCTTGTTCCATCATTTTTCCAGCTAATTCATATTTATGTTGTATCAATGCACAAATCATTGTATTACTTATCGCGCTATTTTTGACAGCATTAGCATGGGAAAATGTATCTGGTAATGCCTTACGTGATTCTTCAGTTTTAAGTTCATAAGGAGGAATCGTTAATATATCATCTACCTTAGGTACATCTATTCGAGCAACATCAGTTACTTTTGATTCTGAGTTGTAATAACCAGATATTAAACCTCCATAAATTGTAGGCGCAACATTATCAGGATGACCTTCTATTTCAGTCGCTAATTGAAGTAATTCATATTGTGATAGTTGAATATTACCAAAATGATTAGCAATATATAGCGCACCTACTAATGCTGAAGCTGAAGAACCTAAACCTCTTGCTAAAGGTATATCACTTCTCATATCAATATTTAAAGCTGGCAATTCAACTTGATATTTTTTAGCAACTAATTGTGCAACTTTATAGATGTAATTTGAATTATCTTTAGGTAAAGTCTCTAATTCTTCATTAAAGTAGTTAAATTCCCATTGATCACCTTGAATCTCTTTTATATCCATATACAGATACTTATCTAAAGCCATACCAATTGAGTCAAAACCAACGCCTAAATTTGCTGTTGAAGCGGGAATTTTCAACTTTAATATTGCTTCCATTTTAAAGTGCCCCTTTAATATATTTAATGATACTTTCTTTATCGTTTGGAAGTGTTTGAATAGGATTATCTAATAAAGAAATGGCAGTATCAGGATCTTTTAATCCATTTCCAGTTAGAACAGCGACTACTTTTTTACCTTTAGGCAAACGTCCTGCACGGTGAAGTTTAATAAGTCCAGCTATAGATGCATTACTTGCTGGTTCACTAAACACACCTTCTTTAGAAGTCATCATTTGATATGCCTCTAATATCTCTTCATCTGTAACGCTGTCAATTAAACCTTGAGATTCTTGTAATGCATTTGTTGCTTTATCCCAACTAGCAGGGTTACCGATACGAATGGCAGTCGCTACTGTTTCTGGATTTTTAATCACTTTATTCTGAACAATTGGTGATGCACCTTCAGCTTGGAAACCAAATAATTGTGGAAGTTGACTGCCCTTTTTATCATGATATTCTTTGAAACCTTTCCAATAAGCTGTAATATTTCCTGCATTCCCTACTGGAATGGCTAAAATATCTGGTGCTTGACCGTCTAATTGTTCTACTAATTCAAAGGCACCTGTTTTTTGACCTTCAATTCTGAATGGATTCACAGAATTAACTAGTTCAATATCTCCATTTTTAGCGATTTCTTTAACAATTTCTAAGGCTTCATCAAAGTTGCATTCTATAGAAACAATTTCTGCACCATACATAACAGCTTGAGATAATTTCCCTAAAGCAATTTTACCTTCTGGAATTACAACAATTGCTTTTAAACCAGCTCTTGCTGCATAAGCCGCTGCAGATGCAGATGTATTACCTGTTGAAGCACAAATCACGATTTTTTTACCTTGTTCTTTGGCTTTAGTTACAGCCATTACCATTCCTCTATCTTTAAAAGAACCAGTAGGATTTGCACCTTCATATTTTACATATAATTCTATACCTAACATTTCAGACATGTTTTCACAATAAATTAAAGGTGTGTTTCCTTCGTTCAATGTTAAATGAGGTGTGTTTTCATTTACCGGTAAATACGTATCGAATTCTTTAACTAATCCTTGCCATCTTTTCATAAAAATTAAACCCCTTCTACAGGATAAATTTTACTTACTTCAAATCCTGCGTCATTTAATAGTTGTTCTGGTGATTGATCTAACCCTATAATAACCGTTGCAAATGTATCTCCGTCTCTTTTAGTTATTTTCAATGATTTATGGAACGGTAAATGTGCTTTGAGTTCATTTTCTAATTTTTCTTCAGAATTGTGTTGTGCTTTAAGAACAACATAGAAGTTAAGTTTTTCTTGTTTTAACACTGCTTTGTCATTATCCATCATTTCTCTAGTTTCTTCTGTTTTCAATTCAAAATGAGGCGGTAGTGTATGTAAATTCGACTCAAAGAATAATGCTACATTTAGTAAATCACTAACAACTGCGCTACCTGTAGCTAAACTTCCAGCACCTTTACCATAAAACATTGTGTCCCCTACAGCATCACCGATAACGTATATTGCATTATATTCATTTTCAACTGCAGCAAGTTGATGATTTTCATCGATTAACGTCGGTTCGACTGATGCATTAACCTTTCCATTACTATATGTACCTTTACCAATTAATTTGATTTTATATCCTAAAGATTTAGCTGCATTAATATCAGATAATGTTGTTTCTCTAATACCTTTTAATTTAACCTCATTTAACTTAATTACCTGATTAAATGATAAATAAGATGTAATAACAACTTTTCTAGCGGCATCAATACCATCAACGTCATCAGTAGGATCCGCTTCTGCAAAACCGAGACGCTTTGCTTCTTCAAGAGCATCTTCAAATGATGTTTGGTCTTGAGTCATTTTTGAAAGAATAAAGTTTGATGTTCCATTCAGAATACCCATAAATTTTGAAATGTTATTAGCATTTAATCCATTATTGATTGCATTCACAATCGGAATTCCACCTGCTACACTTGCTTCGAATTTTAATGCAACGCCATTAGTTTCGGCTAAATCTTCCAACAATTTTAAATGTACAGCCAATAAATCTTTATTTGCCGTAATAACATGCTTCTTATTTTTCAATGCAGTACGAAGCCAATCAACTGTTGGTTCGATACCACCCATTACTTCAACGACAATATCAATAGAATCATCTTCTAAAATTTCATTAACATCATCAGTTAAGTGATATTGGCTTATATTTAACGGTCGCTTTTTTGACTTATCCCTAACAAGTATATGTTTGATAACAATATCTTTATTAAGTGTATCCTTAATTTGTTGCCTATTCTCTTCGATAATTTTAACAACACCTGATCCGACCGTACCTAAACCAAGTAATGCTATATTTAATTCTTTCATTTAACTGTACCTCCTTGTTCACTTGAGAAAAACAAATGTATCGTTGAAAAATACTATATGATGGTATAGTATAGAATTATTCTTAATTTTTGTAAAGTTCGCAATAATAGAAATATAATTTTATATTACCATTCTCTAGACAAAAACTGAATGAAATTTTCTGATTTTTTAGAAAGGTTGTTTTATTTATGAAAGTAGCTAAATTTGGAGGCAGTTCTGTTTCCAATGCCAAACAAATAAAAAAAGTATTAAAGATAGTTAATGAAGATCCGGAAAGAAAAATTATTATCGTTTCTGCACCAGGTAAAAGATCAAAAGACGATATTAAAACAACAGATTTATTAATTCGTTTGTATGAAAAAGCGATAAATAACATTGATTATCAACATAAAAAACAAGAAATCATTCAAAGATACGCTGATATCGTTGATGAGCTCGATATGGATCGTGATATTCTCGATACAATCGATCATACTCTTGAACATTATATTCATGAACTTAAAGATAAACCCTCTCGACTATACGATGCGATTGTGTCATGTGGTGAAGACTTTAACGCTCAACTCATTGCCACATATAATAATAGTCAAGGTATCCCAACAAGGTATATTTCACCTAAAGAAGCAGGTATTTGGGTAACAGATTTACCAAAACAAGCTCAAATATTGGATTCTTCATATGAACAGATTTATAAATTAAATGACTATAAGGAAAAATTAATTATTCCTGGCTTCTTTGGCGTTTCAAAACATAATTTTATAGTTACTTTCCCAAGAGGTGGTTCAGACATAACTGGCGCTATTATTGCTCGTGGTGTTAGAGCCTCACTTTATGAGAACTTTACTGATGTTTCTGGTATTTATAAAGCTAATCCAAATATCATCAAAGATCCTGAAATTATTGAAGAAATTACTTATAGAGAAATGCGTGAGTTATCTTATGCTGGTTTCAGTGTATTTCACGATGAAGCGCTTCAACCATTACATAAAGACCGTATTCCTGTAGTTATTAAAAATACTAATCGACCAGAAGATAAAGGGACATATATTACATGACCGAGAAATTAATTCTAAAAATGTCATTAGTGGTATTAGTTGTGATAAAGACTTTACTGTAATCAATATCAAAAAATATTTAATGAATAGACAAGTAGGTTTTACTAGAAAGGTTCTAGGTGTATTTGAAGACTACAATATTTCATTCGATCATATGCCATCTGGAATTGATAATATCAGTATAGTAATGCGTTCTAATCAAATTAAAAATATTGAAAGTCGGGTATTAAACGATATTCAAAAACATTGTGATGTCGATGAATTAAGTATCGACCATGATCTAGCTATCCTTATGATTGTTGGAGAGGGTATGAACAGAGTTGTAGGTACAGCTAGCAAGATTACACATGCTCTAGCTGAATCTAATATTAATTTAAAAATGATAAACCAAGGTGCTTCAGAAATATCTATGATGTTTGGAATTAAAGTGGAAGATGCAGAAAAAGCGGTTAGATCAACTTATGAATTCTGTTACCATGGCGTGTGTATTAAAGAATAGCTAAAAATAAAGCAACTTTCTATTATGGAATGGATAAGATTCCAAATAGAAAGTTGCTTTTTATGATTCTAATATCTTTTTATTATTAATAATTGCCTCTTTTATCCTTTTCTCGCCTACTACAAGTTTGAGAATAAAGAATTGGTAATAACTTAATGAATCAATCACTCGTTTATAGTTTGAAAATTGATGATAATTTTGATTGTCTAATAAATCATACATTAGAACAATTTCGGGTTTAATATAATCCACACCATTATTTAATGAGTGGAAATATATATTATCCTTTGGTAAACGAATTTTATTATCTAATCTAAATACCCATTCATCATTTACAACATCATAAACAAAAATTTCCATGATATGTTGTTGGTCATCATATACATTTACATGGGTAATATCCTTTAAAGCTATGTTACGATTTTTAAAACATTCCCCTGCTTTATTATATAAACAAACTGTGAATGTCTTAGGAATTGCTTTTACAATTTCTATTAATTTTTTACGTTCTACACAAATATCTACTTTTGAAGGTAGTTCAAAATCATCACTTAAAAACAATTGCATGGCAACTACACCATGAAATTTGAATGATTGAGATGAAGTTTGAATTAATTCTTCAACTAATGTTTTAGTGTTTAAATGTTCTTCCATGTATAAGCACACCACCTTCTTAGTAAACGCTTTCATAAGATTGATTATACCTATATACTTAAAATTTTTCAATTGGTTATTTGTGAACAATTAGTAAAATCTATATTTAATGCTATAAAATTTTATTATATCCACAGTTTTAATTGAGTGTCGTAAAATATTACACCCATCATATTAAATTATAGGAAGTTTTAGATTAAAAGTTCATACAATATTCTTAATTTCACCTGCTATAGATTGAACATCATTAACCGGAAGTTTATAATTTATATTGTGTTATCAAGTGTGTAATTACGATAATATTTATGTTTGCGTTACTTTAAAATTAAATATATTTATCGTAATCATTCATTTGTATTTTTTATTAAAAAATTAAAGAGATTCGGGTGAAAATTATGTCAACATTATCGATAATTCTAATAATTATCATCATTGTTTTGATTATTGTATTTTTCTTGAATCAACAGTATTTAAAAAGTAGAGTTGAAACAGAAGAATACGCTAAAAATCAAATCGTTGCAAAAAATTCAGCTTTAAGTGAAGAAAATCTTTCTTTAAAAAATCAAATGCTTAGTACTAACAAAGACATTAGTCCTCACGCTTTAAAAAATGCTAAACGTGATTTAAGAGGTATTTTGGACAAATTTATCGAGGATGATCAACTAAAATTCTATAACATCATTACTACAAGTAATTTGGCAACAAAACATCCTTTATTTGAATATGTGAGATCTTTCGATTTCATTATTGTAACAGACGTTGGTTTAATCAATGTCGATGTTAAACATTGGAACCAAAAAACGTTCTATCATTTCGATGTTCCAGATAAACATATCGATAAGGATCAACAACCTTTAGATAGAGACAAAATAGTAGGTCATTACATTAGTGAACAATATCATGAACAATTTAATACAACTCGTGAAGGCGTATATACATTTATCGAAACCCTTCAAGATAACCGTGTTATTTTTGAATTTTATGATTATGATCCATATCAACAAGCTGCTAATAACGCTAAAGCGCTTAAAGACCAAATTGAAGGACAATTTAACTTTAAGATTCAAAGTATTGGTGTCATCTACTTTAACGATGGATCAGTAAATATTATCGAGGGTTCTGGAGAAAGCGATAAATACGTAGACACTGTATCAACAAAATCTTCTTTAGAAAAAGTAATCAAAGATGCAGTTCATTTATCAAAACATCCATTGACCGAAGATCAAGTGAATCAAATTACCGAACAATTCAATTAAAGTGGACATACCAAAAGACCAGTTCAAAACATTTAATCATTTTGAACTGGTCTTTTATTTATTATTTTATCTATTTAACTCCAAAGATTAACTTTCTTTTTCTTAGCTTCATTTTGAGCTTTAATAAACATATCTCTATACTTACCATTCGGTGCAAAGTATTTCTCTCTTGCTAATCCTTTATCAACTAACTCCTTGTTAAACATATGGTCTTTATCTAACCATACGTATGCTAAGGTTCTACCGTATCTATCATTCTTTTCTTTATCATATTCTAGATACACATCTTTATCAGATAATGTTTTCTTACTATAATTAGACGCTTCTTTTCCATAAGGTTGAACTGGCGTATTAGGTTTGACAGTTTCAGGTGTATCTACACCGATTAATCTCACTTTAATACTTTTATTACCTTGTTTGGCGACAAAGGTATCTCCGTCAACGACTCTTTCTACATGAACTTTTTCTTTTCCTTTTAAATCCGTACTAGAAACTTCAGATTGATTACCACTAAATGGTCCTGAATGATTAATATATTGAAACAATAATACAAAGATAGCTATAATTACCAACGCGAGTGTTGATAGAGATTTTTTTGATTTCATTGATGTCACCCATTCTTACTTTTTTATCCCGACTAATCATAATGAAAAATAAACATAGCGTCAATATTAATTATGAATTTTTAATTAATGATTACCGTGATATAATACTGTATGTTAGGAGTGAATAACCCGTATGTCTAGTGAAAATAGAGTTACACTTATAGCTGTTATTGTAGCAGTGATTGTAGGTATTGTGATGCAAGTTGCATTTAAATTTCCAACTATTGTATCTGCAGTAGTTTCAATCTTTTTAGGTATCTTTGTAGGGTTTATTGTTTATTTAATAACTAATTTTATGAACAAAAGAAAAAGATAACCTAATAGTAATGAAAGAACCTTATAACACACGTATTTTAAAGCAGACAATTGATGTTTAATTCAATTGTCTGTTTTTAATTTATTTAACTGTACAAATTTAATATTTAAATAAAGAATTAGTGAATAATTTTAAATTTTAGTGGTATATATACATTAATAAACCGCTTAATTCCAATTCTTAAGACTTTAAAAGGAGGAAAAATGGAAATTATTGATTGTATCATTGATAGCCACCAAGTAACCTATCGCGTTAAAACTGTTCAAAACCACACCTTTGAACATACTTTAAGTATTGAAACACCCACTTACAGAGCCATTGAAATATTAAAATTGCTATCTACACACGTAGATAAGAAAAATGAATCATCTAAAGCCATCCTTTACTCGTAGCAATTTTCCATGCATCAAATCTATTTTCAGCAGAAAGTTTATCAATAATTATAGAAGTATAATTCCTAATAGTTCCATTAGATAAATAGAGTTTATTGGCAATATCTTTACTACTTAGCCCGTTCCCTATTTCTCTTAAAACCACTTGTTCTTTATGAGTTAATGGATTAGTAGAAGTAATTAATGACGTCATTAAACTTGAGCTATATATTTTCTCTCCATTAACTACTTTATGTGCTGTTTCCATTAATTCATCAATAGAACGCTCTTTTAAAACGTAAGCATCAACATCATTAGCGACAGCTTTTTCAAAATATCCTGGTCTTTTAAATGTTGTGACTATAATGATTTTGGTTTTAAATTTTAAATTTTTAACTTCAGATAATACTTCAATTCCTGTCATACCAGGCATTTCTATATCTAAAATTGCAACATCAGGTTCATATAGTTTAATTAAATCTAAAGCATCTTTTCCATTACCTACATCACCTAGTATATTTACATCGTCATTTAATTCTATTAGTTGTACCATTGCTTTTCTAAGCATTTGTTGGTCTTCTGCAATAATTATTGAAATCATTCAATTTCACCTCGAGGTACATAAATTTCTAGTTCAGTTCCCTTTTTATTATAAACATTTAGTTTGCCATTTAAATACGCTACCCTACTTTTAATACTATGCAATTGATCGATATCAACATCTTTAATACCAATACCATTGTCATGAATAGATAAAATTATACCTCCATCATGATTTCTCAAGTTAATATTCACTTCAGATGCCTTAGAATATTTAATTACATTATTAATTGCTTCTTTTAAGACCATAGATAGCAAAGATTGCTTAGGCAAATTTAAAGATTCTGCTAATTGTATATTAGAAAAGCTGAAGTGTATTTCTGTATCTTTTAATATTGAAGAAACATTATTTACTTCTTCTTGAAATGATAATGTTTGAAGATTTTCAATAATATTTCTAACTTTCTTTAAAGTATCTTGTGACAATTCATTAATTGATTCAATTTCTTTTTTGGCTGTCTCGGGTTGTTGATCTATAAGTTTTAATGCTAATTCAGATTTTAATGTTAAACTTGCAAATACATGACCTAAAGTATCATGTAAATCTTGACCGATGCGTGACCGTTCTTGTTCAGCAATTAATATGTTAATATATTTATTTTGTTCAGTAAGCTTTTCTCTCAACTTGCGTTCTTCTAATGAATAAATATTACCTACGCACATAAGTAATATCACTACAAAATATATTATTAACAGGGTTACTGCATCTCTGTCTATTACTAATGTTAGGATAATTGTAATCATCATAGATACCACAAAGGTCATAAAGAATTTTGATTTAAACCCTTTACCTAACATGAATGGAATTGCGAATGCACTAAAAAAATAAAATAAAGAATTCATTGGTTGGTTACAAAACACAAAATAATCAATCAAAATATAATGCACAATGAAAAGTGCATATAACATTTCTTCATTTAAGCGATTGTAATAAAATATAATACATACATAATCAATAGTAAAAATGATGACAACAAGTATATATTCCAAAAATGGACGATCAATATTGTAATTGAAAATATTAATAATAGGAAATACTAAATAAATAAGTGGTGCTATTCGACTACCTATTTTTACCCAAATTGATGAATTTGTCATGTTATTCAACATCTTTCTTTTTATTAATCTGTAAAGCTATAAACAAAAATATCATACTGTAAATGACCATAATAATTAAAGAACCATAATCCAATCCCTGTCCCTTACTTAAACTATAAGCTATATTTTTCAGGTGATATGTAGGTGTTAATTTAGAAATTTTTTGTAACCAATCAGGAAATGTATGAGTAGGAAACCATAATCCACCTAATATTGCTAATCCTAAATTAATTAAATTGGCAATACTACTAGCTTTTTGAGCATCATTAGATTGCGCTATGACAAGCCCCAATGTTAAAAACAGACTTGCTCCAAGCCATAATATGAACGCAGATGTAATCCACTCTGTAAAATGCATGTTCACTGTATTATAAAAATGTGCAACTGTAAATATAATAATAATTGATAATAAAAATTGTATTATTGTTCGTGCTAATTTAACTAAATAATAATTTAATGGATTTAGAGGCGTCGTCATGAGATGTTTAAACCAGCCATTGTTTCTCTCCTCAATCATATCTATTGGAAATGAAATTAAACAAAAATTCATACAACTAAATACTACCATACTGTACATATATTCTTTATAAAATACTTCTTTTGCATGTTCTGGTAAATCTAAAATTGAAGTAAATAGTAAATAAAAAAATAAAGGTAACAATATCGATACCATTAAATATAATTTTTTTCTAAGTAAAATTATGATTTCGGTTTTAAAATAAGTAAGTAACATTAGTATACCCCCTCATTGTCTTCTGAATTTGAAAATAAAATTTCTAATAAGGATACTTTATGTATCTCAACTTCATTTAAATCAAGTCCTCTTTTTACTAATTTCATGATGGTATCATTAACATGTTCAGTTTTAATCACAAATTTATGTTCTAATTTAGTACAGTTATCTAAATCTGACACGATGTTTTTATATTTTGTCGGTATCAATATACTAGAACTTTTCTCTGTTGATTTAATGTTATTTAAATCGCCAGTCATTCTAATAGACCCATCATCTAAAATTGCAATATTGTCAGCCATTCTTTCAACTTCTTCAATATAATGTGTAGTATATAAAATAGTTAAACCTTTATGCTTAAAATTAGTTATGATTCTCCAAAAGTGTTCTCTAGTTTCAATATCCATGGCAGATGTCGGTTCATCTAAAATTAAAAACTTAGGTTTTCCTATTACTGTTAAAGCAAAATCCAATATTCTTTGCTGTCCACCTGATAGCTTAGATGCATATTGGTTTAATTGATTTTCTTGAAAATTAGTTACATTCATAAATTCTTCTTTAGTTAAATGATCATCATATATAGCACAATATAAATCAAACAACTCTTTTACTTTAATCATTTTAGGAAATTGAGATTTTTGAAATAATACGGCCATGTCTTTTTTATTTATTAAATTATAATGATCTATGATTTCACCAGACTTGTAATTTTTATTACCAATAATAATATCTATTAATGTTGATTTTCCAGCTCCATTTTTACCTATAAGTGCGGTACATTTTGCTTCTTCAATTGTTAAACTGACATCATTAAGTGCCATTGTCTCATGGAAGTACTTTACAATATGTTCAGCTTCAATCATTGTTTTCACCTCTCTCAATTAATAAATTAAGATTAACAATTAAATAATTATATAAATAGTGGTTAATGTCACTACTTTATATGACATTTGTCATCAAGTTTACATAATATTAATACCGTAAAATAAAAAAATCTGCCACTTTATGTGACAGATTCTAAGGTTATAATATTGGTGAAATTAATTTCGCCAAATCTTCTTTAATCTTAATTTTTAGAGAACGATTTTTATATCCTTCTAGTGTAAGTTCATTTGACTTTTTAATGTCTTCTTTATATGCATGCTTGATCTTTTTAGCCATTTTTTCATCATAAACAAATGCATTAACTTCAAAGTTAAGTTCGAAACTTCTATAGTCCATATTAGCAGACCCTACAGAAACAACTTCATCATCAATTAAACATACTTTAGAATGTAAGAATCCATTTTCGTAAGTGTAGATATGTACTCCACTTTCTAATAACTGTGCTGCATTAGCAAATGTAGCCCAGTATACGAATGGATGGTCAGGCTTACTAGGAATCATCATATGTACTTCGATACCAGTAGCTGCAGCCATTTTGATGGCATTAATATAAGAATTATCTGGTATAAAATAAGGTGTTTGAATATAAATAGATTTCTTAGCACTCATAATCATTTTAGTATAACCAAATTCAATTTGATGCCAATCTTCCGCTGGACTACTTGCCACAATTTGCATTGGTACATGTCCATCTTGTACTTGTTTCTTCGGAAAATACTTATCATTATATTCAAATTGAGGTCTATGTGCTTGAGAATTCCAATCCATCATAAATCGTGTTTGCAATCCATCTACAGCATTCCCTTTAATTCTAAAATGAGTATCTCTCCAGTAACCTAATTTACCTAAACCTAAATAGTCATCACCTACATTAAACCCACCAATATAACCAACTTGGCCATCGATAACAACAATTTTACGGTGATTACGGTTATTCATTCTAAAGTTAATGATAGGTAATTTAGAGGCAAAGAATGCTTCCACTTCTCCACCTAGCTCATTGAAATGTTTAAAGTTAGCTCTACTAATCTTTTTAGATCCAACATCGTCATATAGTAACTTAACTTCTAATCCTTCTTTAAGTTTTTCTTCCAAGGCTTTGATGATACGTTTTCCTAAACCATCTAACTCAAATCCAAAATATTCTAAATGTATGTAATCTTTCGCATTGCGAATATCTTCAAGCATTTGATCATAAAGTTCATGTCCATCAGTAAATAAATCTAGATGGTTATTTTCAGTAATAAAACCATCTTGGTTCATTAATAACATTCGAACTAAATCATGATGTTTCTTTACTAATTGATTGTCGGTATCATAAGTTTTTTCATCAAATTCTTTGATTTGTTTATCTATAAGTTCATTAAATGCATCTAATTCATTACCGTTATTTTTATCTAATTTTCTTTTAGACACTGTGCGTCCGAAAAATAAATATAGAATAAAACCAATTAATGGTAATACAAATAATACAAATAGCCATGCCCAAGTTGAACTAGCACTACGACGATTTCTTTCTAAAAATATAATTATAAACGCTAAAATAATATTAATTACAAAACCTATAACTAATAATATTGTAAATAGCATACCCAAATCATGAGAAAACCTTAGTTCCATAAACATAATCTCCTAACAACATTTTATCTTTTAATTTTTATCATTTTTAACTAAAGTCACAACCGCATTAAAATCTTCTTCAATATTCGGAAATCTGTGTTCTTCAGTCTCTTTAATCGTAATATTTAATAACTTATAACTTGCACCTTCATCTGATTGTAAATATTGATTCACACTATTTTCTAATTTATCTAAGCTACTTTCTGTAAAAGTTTTAAATTTAATTTGCTCCATTTTCAATTCCCCTTTTCACTTTGATGATTAAATGATAAGTCTTTTTCATTAATAATTCAATTAATATTGAAGTTTAACCATGTCAATACGATTTGCATTAAAATTATATTGTTCGGAATATATTTTAAATAAATTTAAAATAAGATATAATATATTCATTCGTGTAAGTAATAAGAAAAATATCGCTTATTTGAAAAAGTATTTCACTGATTTATTGGAGGGAAAGTAAATGCTATCTTTTGAAAATGATTATTTAGAAGGTGCACATGAAAAAGTATTAAATCGTTTAGTAGAAACAAATAGAGTCCAAGCAGCAGGATATGGATTCGATCATTTTACAGAACAAGCTATCCAACAAATTAAAAATAGAATCAATTGTCCTAAAGCGACCGTTCGATTTCTTGTCGGTGGGACACAAACAAATCAAGTTGTCATTAATTCAGTACTAGAAAGTTATGAAGGTGTAATTTCAGCGGACACAGGACATGTTGCTGTACATGAAGGTGGCGCTATCGAATATAGTGGGCATAAATTTTTAGCAATACCTTCGTCTGAAGGAAAAATAACTGCAAAAGGTGTTGAGGACTATTTAGACACTTTCAATAGTGATTTCAAACGTGATCACATGGTATTTCCAGGAATGGTCTATATTTCACATCCAACCGAGTATGGTACTTTATATACAAAACCAGAATTAGAATCTTTATCTAAAGTATGTCAAAAACACAATCTCCCTCTATTTATGGATGGCGCAAGATTAGGATATGGATTAATGAGCGATCAATCAGACTTAACTATTGAAGACGTAGCTAAGTATTGCGATATATTTTATATTGGTGGTACAAAAATTGGTGCACTTTGCGGAGAAGCAATAGTATTTACAAAACAAAATGAACCAAAACAATTTACAACACGTATTAAGCATCACGGTGCTTTATTAGCTAAAGGAAGATTAACAGGAATTCAATTTCTTGAGTTATTTAATGATGATTTGTATTTCAAAATTAGCCGTCATGCAATTGAAATGGCAAATAAAATGAAAGCCGGATTCCTAGAAAAAGGTTATCAATTATATTTTGATTCACCTACAAATCAACAATTCTTTATATTAAGTAATGAGAAAATTTCAGAACTAGAGCAAAAAGTGAAATTCGCAATTTGGGAAAAATACGATGATCAACATCGAGTTGTAAGATTTGCGACAAGCTGGGCAACAACTGAAGAAAATGTAGATCAATTGTTAGCGTTGATATAGTAGATACATATAGGTATTAAAGAGGGCATCATTCTATTGTGGAGTGATGCTTTTTTATTTGAATTAATGGTTAGGAAGTTTAGTAAGTATATATGTTTGAGAAAGTTGATATCTATTTTGTATTTTATTGTCATCAGTATGTTTTGGGTAATAAAAAATAACCTTTACATTGGAAAGTTAAAAGAATATATAAATAGCATCACTTTCTCTTTATCTATGCTGAAAGGATGCTACTAATCTTTTGATTTTTTGTTTTTCTAATTCTATCGCTTTCTTATATTCTTTTTCCAATAATTCTTGCGACTATTTATTGGTTATTTCACCATCTAACTGTGCAAAATGCATAATAACCACTTCCTAATAAAATTTACTTTTCTATAATTTCAATTTGTTTTATATCGGATTCATCAATAGAGTATGTACACAAATCTGTCTTAAGATCCATATCATAATTGCCAGTGTCTGTTTCTAATGGGTTTTCATAATCAATTACTCTACCTTTTAATTCATCTCCATTTGTTAAAATTACCTTTACATTATGACCATAAGCATCTCTTATATGCAATATTCTCACCTACATTTTTATAAGAATATAAATCATATCTTAATTCTGATTGTTGTTACTATTCATTTTCTTCATTTAATTTTTTCAAATCCTCTTGCAAGTCTTCTATTAAATCCTCTATAGGTATATTACCATCTAATTGTAGTATTACCATTTATATCACCCACATATATATTTTAATACCAAGCAACAGTATATTTTTCTGGAAAATAACCATTCATATTAAATTTTTTAATAGCATGATACACATGATTTCTATATATCAAAATATCATTATCTATTTCTAATTTCGACAAAGTATAACTATCAACTCTATTATTATTTTTATTTACTATTACTTGGCCATATCCATTGCTTATTTTATTTTCAGGCAAATATTTATATTCAATTTGATTGTCACTTTCTTTGACTTTGTATAATTCTACCATAATTTTTACTCCTTTAAATAATTAAAAAATAAGCTAAATCACTGTATAAGTGTTTTATCCCCATGCTACAAGTTCAGAATCAGGAAATAATCGCTTATTAGTATTCGTGTGTATTCTATCAATTGCATGTATGAAATAATTATCTATTGTATTATTCTCAATACCAGATTTTTTGGCATTGAGAATTTGAAGACTATCTATATCCATTTGAATAACACCAGGTTTAATATTTTCATCATCATTTGGATAATATTTATATGTAACACTTTTATCATTTATTTCTTTAATTTTTAAAGTTAGCAATCACTTTCACCTCTGATCAACAAAACTAATAACATTACCTATTAACCTACTATTAATTTTAAAAATTACTCATTCATCTATAGTTTTAATTGAGTCTTCATCAGTCAATTCTTTCATTTCGTTTTCTTGTTTCTTTTCGACCGAATATTCTTCGATATCTATATTTAAAAAATCAAATAGTTCTTCTTTTGTCATCTCACCATCTAACCTTAATATAGGCTTCTTCATATAATCAGCTCATTTTGAATTTTGTTTTGAAAATCATTGTTCTTTTTCTTTCTCTTTTTTTATCTATCTTAATTTCGTTGTCCAAAATTTCACGTAATTCTTTCATTATTATATTTCCATCTAGTTATGTAAAAACTATTTAAACACCTTTGAATACTGAAAATTTTATAAAAATATTATATTATAAATATATAATAACTACAATAGTTATTTTTTTAGTTGTGGTATTCAATTACAATTTCTAAAGTTAATTGGATACTAAAATGTCATCAGCACGTTTTGGACAATAAAAAATAACCTTCACATTGGAAGGTTAAAATAATATATAAAAATAGCACCACTTTCTATATATTTGTGTAGAAAGGATGCTATTTATCTTTTGAATTTGAATTCTTATTCGCTTTTTCTATACGTTCAAATTCTTCAACTAACTCTTTAAAAGATTCACTCAATTCTTTTGCAGTTACATTTCCATCTAATTGTGAATCTAACATAATTAAAATCATCTCACTTTATATTTAATCATATTTATACTATAAAGTTTTTTCAATAATTTTTCAATATGGCTATCATTAATAATATTAATTTGCATAAAATATTTAGCACAAAATTTACTCACTATTTTACCTTGAAACCTATCTGACTTGGTAATAAATTTTACTTGTCCCTTATTAGTAACGATTGTCATTGATTTTATTGATGGATGCTTAAAAAATGTAAATAAATCATATTCTGAAAATCCTGACTGTCCAGGATGGTTATGTAACATAACAATTGAATTTGGTTTACTGTTAAATAATAATTCGGTTGCTTTTTCCCCTGGTACAAAGGATACACTATTTTGATTTCCATATACTTTTGTAACTTTACCATCTTTTAATAAGTATGCTACTTCATTACTATCATTATTTTCTTTGGCATCTTTAAGTAATTTTTTATGTTGTTCTTGTATAAATTGATTTTCTTCTTTGGTATGTGTTGGAATATCAACATATCTGACTTTATCAATTGCTTGATCAGTAATATATATTTTCTTTCCTAATACTTTAGCTTGTTGTAATTCATCATTGGTTGTGTCATCTTCTACCTGATATTTACCTTCACGCTCTTTAAAGAACTTGTCTCGCCAACTGCCGACATGTGGCACTGTTGTACTTCTACACCAAGGATGCATAGGTGGCGCATTCACACCTGGAACCATATCTTTAACTTTAAATGTTTTACCATTGAGTGAATGACATAATTTAGATGTTTTACTATCTATTTTGGCAACATATTTATATTCGCCAGCTTCACCTAAATCTTTAAGATAAGCTATCTTTTGTGATTCTGTTTGTACACGTGCTGATTCAGTTACTAACAATCTACTGGCGTTATAAGTAGTAGAATTGGTTTGCTTTTTAAACTCAGAAACAAATTCATTAGGGTGTCGACCTCGAATTACGATATGACTTGTTACCCTTTCAACTTCCTTTTGAACAAGTTCCATATCATTCCATAATCTAGTAGACCACATAGCACCTTTGAAATTACTATTAACAACTGCTTTAACTTCAGTGTCATCAATTTGAACATGTTCACCTAGTATATGTGCTTGTCTCTTTACTTCTCTATTAACTGCGTCACTTAGCTTATCCTCAATTTTATTTTGAAGATTTAAACTAAAATCTTTCACAATCAAATCTAGCTGCTGCTTTAATAGTTTTTCTCTAGAAACTTTCATCGTTAAGTTGTATTGTTTGAGCGATTGATTTGCCTCATCACTGAAATCTTTGCGCTCAACAAATTGTTTCGCTTTATTACTGAATGCTAGTACATCAAATGAATCAGCCATTTTCTTAACTTCTTGAATACTCAGTCCAGTATCTTTGGCATATTTTGCATAAAAGGCTAATAATTCTTTTGTAATTTCGGCATACATCAATAAAATGATACGTTCAATTTCAATGATTACTTGTGCATCAACTAATGATTCAGCGTCCATGACGTTTTTAGCACGTTCTAGCCAATATTTTAAATTATCTGACATTTATATCAGTCATTTCATTTTCGCGGCTAAATGGTGTCTTAAATGATGAATTATAGCTATTTTCTTTTACTTTATTTTGTTCGTCTTCCATTTTCTTGATTTCTTCAAGTGGATTATCAATAATAGGTAACAATTTCAATCTAGTTTGTTCAGATACTCCACCATTTAAAGAATTGAATGCATCAATTGATTCATTTAAAGACTTAGGTAAATTAGGTGTAAAGGTAATATCAATGGTTGAATAATCATACTTATGTACACCTGTTAAATTAAGAATATTAAATAACAGTTTATATCTCTTCATTAACCCTTTTTTAAATAAACGTTCTTTAATAGCTCTAACCTGCTCTAGACCAAACAATTTATATTTCATTGATTCACCAGATTGAACACCACTGAAATTCTCATCGCTTAGATCAGGTGTATTGGTATATTTGTGAATATCTTTTTGTAATCTGGTTTTATAAGCTTCTGAGCCATTAACATCATATTGTTTATAAATGTACTTAACATCTGCATTACCTTCTGACCCATTCACATTGATACTTGGTTTAACATGAACTATATTAGCTTGTCGAAATTTTTTAGCTTCATCACCATCTATTTCAATGTTTCCAACAATTGCTAACATGGCATCATTTAAATCGGTCATATAATTAGCAGTATCTGATTGTGCTTGGTCATATAAATCAATTAAAGAAATAACATTTTCAAAATCACCTTGTTTAAATTGATCATTTAAATATTCAATAATTGGAACATCATTATAGTAATGAGGTATTTCATCGATAGAATTGAAAGAGCCGCCTTTAACTTCTATGTAATAGATTTTATTTGTTGTATAGACTTCAATTTTTTGTATTGGTGTATTATCTAAATCTTTAACATTAAAGTATCTAACTCCTGCTATCATCTTTTTATCTAGTGAAGTGTCATATACAACAAATGTACTTTTACTATCTAATAATTTGAATGTATCTTTATCATCAGTATCTCTATAAACAATTTCATACGCTCGACCATAAATAGATAAATTTAATGCTAAATCACTATTTGTAGCATCTGCATCATTCACTTTATTAAGGTCAACTAATTTTTCATTTGTATTTTCGTCTTTATGTGTAATTGTTATAGGATTACCAGTTAAATAACCGACTATAAAGCGTGTGACATACTTAGCATAATTATGTACAGCTCTATGGTCAGCTTTATCACTATAATCATTTATTCTTCGGTTATCGGTTAAAATATCAGTATTTCTGTTCAAATAATAATCTTCTAACATTTCTAACCTTGGTACTTGTTCAGTTTTATGTTTACTTACCAAACTAAGTAATACTTCTTCTTTTAATAACTGTTCTACATTACTGATTAAAAAATCATTATTTGCTGTTTTAGAGAACTTTGTGTTGTTAATTTCTTGGGTGTAAATCGTCATCAGTTCACTTCCTTAGAACATGTTTCTAATCCTTGTTAAATCATCTATTTTATTTTCAGTTTCCTTATCTTTAAAAATTAAATTGCATACAGAATATCGAAGTGCATCTATGCAATGATTATATGTATCTACAGGTTCGTTATAGTATTCGCCGGTATTTTTATCTTTTTTCCATGTATAGTTATCTAATTCTTCAATAGTTTTAAAACATCGTTCATCAACTATAATTTCAAATTGACTAATAAATTGAATTCCGGCCATAATGCTATCTTTACCTTTGATTGCAGGTTTAATTCTTCCTATACCATGCTTTCTAATCTCAGCTATACTTTTTTGTTCAGCTGAATCAGCAATTATCACTTCTTTACTAAATCCTAAACTTTTAATAAGTTTAGCTATTTCATCGTTCAACATTCCTTTTTTGACATACTCTGAAATAACATAGAGTTTCTCATTTTCAACATCTACTTTCACATGAATAAATGCACTTGGATCGTTGATATATCCAAAATCCAGTCCAAAATATGATGGTAAGTGTCTAATTTCATCAGTATTAATGATTCGTTTTTCATATTTTGGAAAAACTAATTTATCTAATGTAGCGAACTCTCCTAACGCATATATTTTGTAATAGGCTGGATTTCTATTAGCAAGTTGTTCTAGCGTATCTTTAGTCATATCATCTAAAAATTTATTATCCTTATAACTTGATTGTCTAATCAATACATCTTTTAATGGATTACTAGTTTCAAAAAATGCTTTATAAACCCAATTTAATTTTGATACTGGGTTAAACATTAAAAAAATTTGTTTGTTCAAGTGTTTTCTTTCTCTTAAACGAAGTGTCAATTGTGTGTAATCATCTAAAGTAAACTCAGACGCTTCTTCCATCACAATATCTGATACTGCTTTAATAGATTTAATTTTTTCTGGATTATCTAAACCTTTAAATAAAAAAATAGCGCCATTAGGTAGCACTACTTTGTTATCAGTTTTATTCCATTTACATAAATCCCAAATTTTAAAATCAATTAAGCAGCTTTTTACATCTTCAAATATACTTTCACTTATTGTTGATTGGACTTTTCTAAGCCAAAGTACTTTACGTGGATATTTCCACTTTTTCAATGCTTTTAATACTACTTTTTGAACAACGCCATGTGATTTACCACTTGAACCACCACCATAATGTACTTCAGTAACATGTGAATAATCGTTAATAATTTCGAATATATTTTTATTAAACACCTTATTAGGATATTTAATATTTAACTTAATCGTCGTCATTATATTCACCAATATTGATTTCAATATTTTTCTGAGTGATTTCTTGTTCCACTTTATCTCTGTATTTATGCGGTAATCTATTTTTTAGGGCAAATATTAGTGATGTAGGATTTGGATGTTCATATTTTTTAATTTTTACTATATTACCTTTATTTGTCACGGTTTCTTCTTCGTAATAATAGCCTACTGCCCTTTTATGTAAAGCGTTCTCTAACTCATAGTCAGATACTTCTTTGCCTCTTTTTATGGCGTCTAAAAAGTCTGGTATATTCTTTTTCCATTTAATTAATGTATGTTTTGAAACACTTAAATTCTTAGCAATTTGTTCATCAGTTAGTCCATCACGTTTCCAACCTTCAACTAATCCCAATTTACTTTCAATATCTAATTTTTCATATAAACCTTTTCTAGCCATTCCATATATCACCAACTCTCACGCTAATAGCTTTTTAATTTTTTTGCATTAAAAAAACGCCAATTAAGGCGCTATTTTATAATTTACAATATTTTTCGTAATATTCTCTACCTTTATCGGTAATATTAACTGTTATATTATCAAGACTTTCCTCAGTACCGTCATAACCTTCTACTTTTATATAACCTTCTCTAGATAAACTTTCAATCTGTTCGTGAGACGGAACCGCATGTAAGTTTTGCCCTAGGGGGTTTCCATAATACTGTACTAAAAACTGACATATTTCCTTGTTGTTCATTTGTATTCCCCTTTTGTTTTAATTTGCCTTACACAACTATATTACATTGTTATGCATTAAATTACCATAGATTTAAATAGCAAAAACCTACCCGATTTTTCTCTCAGATAGGTTTAGGGAGGAGAACATATAATGTCAAAAATCTTAGGACACCTTGGAGAATTTCACTTCTCCTATATATGTATCAAGATTAAGACAAAAATTCATAATAAAAATAAATTCTCTATCAATTCATTATCAATTTTCTTTTGCGCTCTTTTTAAAAAGTTTTGAACTGTACCAATTTTTATATTTAATAAATCAGCACATTCTCTATAAGATAAATGCTCACACTTAACCATGATAAAACATTCCAACTCTTTAGTCGTAAGTTTCATTAGCGCATAACTTATTTGATTATCCATATCATCAATAACATCATGATATTCCATATTAGATACTTTTTTATACATAGATTCATCACAAGCTTTTTCTAAAACTTGTTGATCTACTAAATAACATTGAGATTTATCAATAGCATTATAGTTTCCAGGTTCATGTCCAGTAGTTAACCATTCGATAGTGTAATCAATATCTTTTAATATATCTTTATAAACAGTTAAGTCATCTATTTCATCTGTATTATTTTGTTCCAGTTCTTTAATTTTATTAAGTACGTTCAACCTGGTATTCCTATACTCTATTAATAAATCTCTCATGTTGTCGTTCTCTCCTGATGTTTTAATTCTTAAATTGATTCACTGTCTTCAAACTGTTTCCTAACTTTAATTCTCAAATCAATAATTTCTATTAACATAACGAATATTAAAATTGGTAAAACTAAATTTAATTGCTCAAATAAAATTGAAAATGTAAATAAAAATGTTATTCCAAAACTCAGTACAATACCTAATATAAGTCTTAAATAATAAATAGAAACTATAGACATTAAGTAAAATATACTAATACATATAGCTAAACTAATTAATGTGATTATTGTTGTCATTGAAAAGCACCTTCTTCACTTATTTATAAATACCTTGATACCTTAAACGTAACCTTTGTCTATATCTGCAATTCCATCTTGCCTAGTATGGTTAAGTTTCATTTTCTTTTTGTATGCATCGATGAGTTGGTCAATAGAGTAAATGTTGTATGCTATATCGAACACCACAACAACAGTGAAATAGTCAGGATAAAATTCGTTATAAACCAAATCAGGTAAACCTAAAATTGCATCTTTAGCAAATTCTTTATTATTAAAATCAAACATTTCTTTAAATAGTTCATCTTTAAAGCTTTCTTTTATTGATTCAACTATTTCTTTAGCATTTGAACTTGTTTGATTCGCAATACTTAATCCAAATGCCAACATATCCGCTAACTCGTCTAGTTGAACATCTAACGGTTTGCCTGGTTTCTTCTTCCAGTTCTTGAACGTTTCTAATGTGTCAAACCATTCAAAAAATTCAACTACATATGCAATCTTGCTATCTTGCAAATTAAGTGTCGGTATTCTACCGTCAAAGTCCTCTTGTATCTGTAATAACTCTTGTAATTGATCTACTGTTAATTGATTAGTCATTATTAACCTCCTGTAAAATAATTTTTAATATCTGACAATCTTTATAATCCAATGTTTCATACTTTCCTAAATCTAATACGTGGCTGAGATTGCTTTGTATTTCATCAAATACTTTTGCTTTTCTTTCAACATTTACTAAATCCTCGTCCAATAACTCAAAATCTTCATAAATATTACCGATGACATCTAAATTCAAATCAAATTCACATAATTTATAACGAATAGTAGAATAATTATCTTTAGTTCCATCTATTGCACAAAAGCCACCATCTTTAAAAATGATTTGAGCGTTATAATCTATACCATCGCTAGAAAAAATACGTACAATATCTCCTTCGTATATCTCAATATCATTCACATCTTTAAGTCCTGTAGACATCATCACTACTCTATTTATAGAACCATCACCATTAATAATGTCTAAATCTTCCATGTGGCTGAATGTAATTTTGAATGAATCATCAAAATCTTCTCTCACACCATAACTCATACCTTTTCCTGGAAAGATTTCTTCTCTTACTGCGTCCCATTCTCTAAATTTCAGTATCATTCCACCATCGCCCCATTTTTATATATACAAACAAATTCCTTCGTCACTTTGTCGTAATGATGAATAGTAATATCTTGAATTAGTTCATCAGTGGTCACACTCAATATTTCTTTAATTGAAATTTCTTTAAAAACACCTTCAGTTGAATGCCATTTTTCGTCAACATCTCTCCCCATGGCAACTACTCCAAAAAGTTGAGTTTCTAGTGTTAAAGGTTCTTCAATTTCTACTTCAAAGAAAGAATCTTTCACTATAAAATCTCCACATGTATCAAAATCTCCGAAATCATTGAAATATACTAATTCATCTCTGTTACTTATAAATCCTTGATTTTTAATATTGTTTTCCCAAGCCCACTCAATTAATTGATGTAAATTCATTTCTACTTTACGTTTAATTTTTGACATTTTATTCCTCCAATTTTTGTTTTATGTTTTGCATTTTGCGTTTTAATTTTTGAATGCTTTAGTTGCAAAATTTAGCAAATCAAAATAATATTTTGATGCTTTTACTTTTTGTGGATATTTCTTTAAGTGCAATTTCTCCTGTTGTCTTTTTTCTTGGAGTTCCTTTTTATAAACTGAGCGCCGTTGCTTTGACAATAGATTTTGCTTTCTAATTGCTATCATTTTGTCAAAATCTTTTCTAGACATACGTTTTGGCTGATTCACTATATAAAATCTTGGCCAACCATTTTTAAATCTATTAACAATTAATGATCTTGTAATACCAAGCTGTTTCATCTTTTTCACTTCGTCGCTATTAAATATAAGTTTATGGTCTCCAATTTTTACTTTGTAAGGTTCTTTGTCCAAATGCTAATCACCCCACTGTTCGTTTAATTCTTTTAAAAATCTAGCCCTATCTTCCTCAAAATTTTCGTCTACTTCGTCTTGATATTTGTCTCGATTTTCAATCCAGTCTGGCGTTTTCTCTTTACTTTGTTGGAATTGTTTAGGTTTGGTGTATTGATCTCTTAATGCTTTTTGTTGAATTTCATAAGCTCTTATTTGATCAATTGAATTCAAGTTTGATTGTAACCAGGAATTTAAAATGCTTTTAGCATAACCCCAATTCACTTTGTTTCTGTCCTTTGCAATTTTAAGTGCAGCTATGACTATTTCGTCTGAATCATGAGAAAAGTTATCAAGATAATAATTTAATTCTTCGACAAGATATTGAGTGATAAAGCCAAATCCATTTTCTTGGAAGAAGTCGAAGGCTTTATACTTCTTCTCCTTCTTCTCATTCTTTACATTCTTATCATTCTTTATATTCTTTACATTCTTAGTCTTGTTCAGTGATTTGTTCAGTGTTCTGTTCAGTCTATTGTCTCTCTTTTGTTCAGTCTGTTGTTCAATGATTTGTTCACTTTGTTGTTCAGTTGGTTGTATAGTTTGTTGTTCATTTAATTGTTCAGTCTGTTGTTCAATCATATGTTTTTTAGTTTCTTCTTTTCCTTGATAAACCTCGTAGTTATGCACTTTAATGGTTGTTCCGTTTTTTGTCTTTTTAGTGTTTATCATGTTGTCTTTTTCTAACGAATTTAAATAGTTTCTCACGGTATTTCTAGACACGTTCCAACGTTCAGATAATTTCAATTCTGATGTATGGAATGAACCTCGTTTCAAAAGGACTAAATTTCCACCAATCATCACTTTTTTATCAGAATGATTTGTTAATAATAAGATGTCTAACCACCATTTAAATCGTTTGGAATCTGCCCATATCCAATGATCGATTATTTTACGATGTATTTTAATCCAACCTGTCATCTAACCACCTCTTTTAAATACGACCAATTAAAAAGGTAAATCATCATCTGTTATATCAAATGAATCACTCATATAAGGATTATCTGGACTGTCTAAACTAGTTTTTTTCTGCTCTTTAGTATAGTTTTTCTCTTCGTCTTTAATGTCATATTTTTCATATACAGCTGTACCATCAAATTTCCAAAATCTCTTTAAATTCGTAACCCATTTGTCAGTATAGTCATTAAATTTACGCTCTAATTCAATGTTTATTGGCTTACCTATTAAATCTCTTTCAGTAAATTTAAATTGCATATTATTACCTTTAAGCCCTAATACACTTAAGAATGTATATAGCCAATCACGTGCATAATTATGTTCCATATCAGCATTGGCGTAATGAACAAATTCTCCTTCTTCTTTATGTATAAATGTAATTGCAAATTGTGGATGTCCATTTTTGGATTGTTTAGCCTCAAAGTTTTTAATTTTCACGCTATAAAGTCCAGGTTTCATATAATTACCTAATTCTTGCGCACCATTAAGATTAATATTAAAATTCATAGTTCTTACCACCCTTTAAATATTTATTAATTTCCATTTCTGATTGCTTCTACAAGGTCATTTACGCTAGGATTAATAAACTTCTTATCTCTAATTTTGACATTGCTAGCATGCCTTATTTTAGTTTCAAATAATGAAGATGGTTCAGCATTTAAAACATATTCAAATCTCTTCCCTTCACTATCACTGTGTTCTTCAATTGTCATTCTTGCTAAAACATCAGACTGGCTTAAAATAGCCTTTCTAATTTGTTCTTGTGCCTCAATAGTGATAGTAGGATTGATTGTGCTACCTTCTTCGTCTTTATCTTTATTTATGCCTTCATGACCACTTATAGCTAAATGAAATTGATATTTCTGTTGAATTGTTGATATATACCTATACATTTTTACTATTCGGGAAGCACACTCTCCCCAATCATTGAATGTAGGATTCCGTCTTTTACCATTCATAATCTCATCAATAGTTATATCTCTTAGCTTTTGAATGGTTTCTATCACAACAACATCAATATTTTTTCCATAATCACGTAATTGTTGAATAATTTCTGGCAGCTTCTTTATAACTAATCCAAAATGTTTATAATTTTTTATTTGAACAACAGCACTATCTTCTGTAACAGTAGTGCCATCTTCATTAATATCTAATACCAAAGCATTATTATCTTTAGTTAAAAATGTGGTTTTACCTGTCCCAAATTTGCCGTATATTGCAAATTTGTAGAACTTATTAGCATTTTGTTTACTTATATCTTTGACACCTAATTTTTCTAAAATACTGGGCTCGTGTGTCATTTAATCACCCACTTTGACTGAGTATGATGTTGGCTTTTGAACAAGGTAAATACCATCCAACATTTCACCATTTGAATCAATTAATCTTCCTGATTCAGTTACATTAAAATCTTTCTTAATATCTGTTTGATTTATTTTTTAGTCACTTTGATATATTTATCAAATCCGCGTTGTTCTAATTGATCAATAACGTTTTGTTCATTACTTAATTGAAGTACTTTTGAACCTTTGCGCGAAGTTACTTTTCCATATGGTGTATTTAATTTAAATTTATTATCTTGTTGACGCATCTCTTTAAAATATTCTGTAAGTAAATGCTCAAAATAAGTTTTATGATTTTTTAATTGCTCAGTTTGGATACTTTGCCAATCTTTGATTCTGTCAATTTCTTGACTAGCAAGCTGATTAATCTCATTTTCTTTGGCATTGATTGCATCAAGCTTTTTAAATGCCCAATTTGCTTGATCTAAATTAGTAATTTTAAACGATTCTTCTTGGTGCTCTATACTTTCAAATTCTTGTTGTTGTAATTCATTCATTTAATCAAGCTCCTTTCTTAACCAAAATTTGGCCACGCATAACAGCAATAATATAATTTTTCATTCTTTCGTGTGATTCAGGATATATTTCAAAAATTTGTAGTAGTTTGTTATTGGTTTTATATCTATTGTGGTAATGTAAGAAATTAATAATAATTTCTTTACGAGGCGTTCTTTCGATTTCGAGTATACAAGTTTGGTCTGATTTCTTTAATTCTTCAAAAAGTTTTTGATATAGTTCATACATGTCTTGTTTTGAATTATTTGTCATTGTTGTTGTCCTCCATTGTTGGTATAATTCAAGTGTGTTATTTTTTAATTACTGATTGCTAATTGCCGTTAGCAGTCAGTTTTTTTATTTTTAATTTTATTTTCTAGGTATAAATATAGTGCTAATCCAATAAAAAAACTTAATACTATTGAAGTCGTAAAATATATACCTATAAGCATAAATACAAATGATAAAATCAATGTTAAAAAATATGCTGCAAAGAATGGAATTTCACTTCTACTTATAATAATCATCTCCAAAAAATTAAATTCCTAAATTTATGTTGCAAACCACTTATTTTATATTTAAATCAACTGTATAATTTAATTATCGCTACTGCGATGAACGGGGGTGAAAATTGATGGACTTTTTTCAATCAACATTATTTTCAAATATCATTGCTTTAGTGGCTTTGATAATAGCTATTGTTAGTTTCATCTATACATTTATAGTTAATCGTCCACATATTGATTTAAGTGATCATGATGTAGAGGATTTAGAATATCATAGTGACTTAATCAAATTTAGTTTCATCCTTTGTAATACTTCATCAACTACAATTGTTGTTAAAGAAATTAATTTATACAGTAATGAAGGTGCTAAGTTATTACACAATGAAGTTAAACCTCCTGAAAAAGAATGGTTAAAATACCCTAATCCTTTATTCTCGCCATATAATTCTTATCAATTTAGGACGAAGGAAACCTTTATACCAGAAGCCAAAATAGAATTTTCTTATTACTTAACTGATAAACCCAAAGTAATTGAAATTAACACTAATAAACTTATTAATGGATTTAGCCACAAACAAAAGTTTATTTTTTAATGTTTATAAATGTTGTTAAAGTTATGAAAACAATTGTTAAAATGATACAAATATTAGTGAATAATATAATATTCCCTCCTATAAATAATCATGTATTAGATTAAACTAATTAAGATAAATCCATGGAACAACTTTTAACATTTATTGCGTTAATATTTTTTATAATCAATTCAAATATTTTCTCACCCATAGCATTCCTAATCTCTTCCGCCAAGATGACGATTAGGAGTGCTATTTTTAATATTTTAATTCTTTCAATTACGCACCTCTTAAATCACTAAAATTAACTACTCTATTACTCTCAATTTTTAATTTCACTTGTTCCTTCTTTATCTTTTTTACACATTCATTCAATTCATCTTTATCTTTAAATTTTTCTAATAATGATTTGTCATTTAATAATTGTTTGATCATGTACATTACTCCTCTAAATATTTATGAACCTAGTCGATTAATTACAGTTTGATAAGCGTCTAAAACTTGAGGATAAAGATATAAAACACGAGTGCCTAAACGCCTAGTAACTTCTACAATTTCAGGTTCACAGACAATTTTATTTTGTAATGTTGATTGACTTAATCCAGTAATTTTGACTAAGTCTTTTATATCTACAGTTGCAACTTGTCTTTTATATTTGTTTAAAATTTCTTCAACTTTTTCGTTAACTAGTTCATTAATTGTTTGTTCATCAAGTTGAATGTTTAACATAGTTCTCACAACCTTCAATTCAAAACTATTGAACTTTAGTATTAAAAAAATAAGATGCTATATCTGATTTCTTAATACCCAAAAGCTTAACGGCCTTGATTATTTCTCTATCCTTCCATCCAACTTTATTATTTAATTTTAAAGATAGACTTCTTTCAGAAAGCTTCATTGCTAATGCAAAATTACATCTACTACCATATTTCTCTACTATTTTTCCATTTAAAACTGAATAATCAAAATACATAAAGAGCTCCTCCTTTCTAGTTCAATTTTTTTGAACTTTGTAAATATAATTTATCACACTACAAAATAAAGAGCAATACTTTTGTTGTTTATTTTTGAATTTTTAAATTGAACTTTTATTCAAGTTTGTCTATAATTAGTTTATAAATTGAATAGGAGGAAATCATAAAATGAGAGAATCATTTAGTTCTAGATTAAAAAAAGCAATGTCTGAGAAAAAAATGAAGCAAATAGATATAATAAATAAATCTAAGTTACTAAGTGATAACGGTGCTAAAATTACAAAAACCGATTTAAGCCAATACGTAAATGGCAAAACTACACCAGGACAAAAGAAGTTATATATTTTGTCCAAAACTTTAGATGTAAGCGAAGCTTGGTTACTTGGCTATGATGTTTCATCTGAGCGTCCTAGTGATGAAGAAAGACGACAGTTAAGCCATAATAAACAAATTATAGCGGCACACATTAGTGATGATGTTACAGATGAAGAAATGAAACATATAATAAAATATATAAAATTTATTAAAGAAAGCAAAGGCGATATATAAAGAGAATGCTAATTATACTAATAATCATATTAGAATAAGTGTGTTCTCTTTTTTTATATATAAATTTTGCATTTAGTTAACTTCTGAAGAGATTGGTGATGATAAACATAAAAATTTAAATTTCAATTTTATAAATATAAATGAAAAGGAAGTGATCTACTATGCAGACTTGCAAGGAGATGATAAATAAAATTGAAGTAAAGTATATTGATTGCCCTCAAAAATTAGAAAGCTGTGTAATTGGTAATACACTATATATAAATAAATCTATAATACCAGATTTAACTATTAATGAACCAATAACGTCATATGGCAAAAGGAAGTCATACAAAACTAGTTATTTATCAAGTAATGGTATTTTAGAATTAATCCCTCTCAACCTACTTATTGATGCAATTGAAAGTCCTCATTTAAATTCATTTTCAAATCTAGCAATCCACTTTGATACTACTTCAATTTTTATTAAACAAAATATCACATTTTATAAAATCAAATATCCAAATTTAAAACATTTCGACAAAATTACAGATTAACTCATTACAACTTAAGAAATAAACAGCTAGGAGATGGTTAAATGGCATATTTTGAAAAAAGAGGAAATAAATGGAGATATAAAGTACATTATCTAGATGAACTCGGAAATAAAAAATATATTAGCCGTTCAGGTTTTAAAACTAAAGCAGAAGCCAAAAAAAAACGCATTAGAAACTGAATTAAATTTAAAAAAAGGCTTTAAAGAAGAAAAACATTATTCTCTTAATGAATGGCTTAATTACTACCTTGAAACTTGGCGTAAAAATAAAATAAGCGACAATTCATATGAAATTGAACAATTTTCTAAAAAGAGAATTTTAAGTTTCTATAACGATGTTGATATTAAAGCTATAACACCATCCATGCACCAAAAATTTATAAATCATCTTATAGATAATGGCTATAGTAAATCAACTCTATCAAAAACACATAATTTGCTTAAACGTGCATTAGAACGTGCGAAATATGATAGGTTAATCTATTTTAATCCATGTGATGGAATTACACTCCAACATAAAAATTTGAAAGAACAAGAAAAAGCTAAATACTTACCTAAAGAAAAAATACGGCCATTTTTAGAGACTGTAAGAAAAAGAGATATGTATCAGTACTTTTTATTTAGAACATTTATAGAAACTGGTATGAGAATTGGAGAAGCTAGTGCTTTAAACTGGAATGACTATGATAGAAAGAGTAAAACAATAAAAATAAATAAAAGCTATAACCAAAAGAAAAATACATTTGGTCCAACTAAAAATAAAGAGAATCGAACTATATTTATTAGCGATGAGTTGGCAAATGAACTATTCAAATTAAAATTGTTACAAAATGGTAATAAAATTGCGAATAGTGAGTTATATAATACAAATTATGATTTTATCTTTTGTAATGAATTTGGAGACCCGCTTCCACGATCTACTACACATAACACTATGATTTATGTTACACGTAAATTATTAGGTGAAGGTAATGAGTTAAGTATACATAAATTAAGACATACTCATGCAACTTTGTTGTTAGAAAGCAATGTACCTATGAAAGTGATACAAGAACGATTGGGTCATAAAAGTGAAACAATCACTAGTGATGTTTATAGCCATGTAACAGACAAAATGAATGAAAACGCTAAAGATAATTTTGAAAAGTACATAAAAGATGTTTTTTAAACTTAGTTGCCCAAAAGTTGCCCAGTTATCAATTTTATCGTTAAATTTCTTATATTAGTTGCCCATTTTAAACAAAAAAGAGCTAAAGCAAAAATGCTCTAGCCCTTGATATAACAATATTCCCCAATATTGTTTAGCGCTTTAGTATTGTTTCATGTACTGATCTCTTTCCCATTCAGATACTTGAGTTCTATAGTAATCCCATTCAATTGATTTTGAATTAAGGAATTGGTTATAGATATGATTACCTAAAGCTTTTTTGATTGTTGGATTTTCACGCATAGCTTTTAACGCAGTGTATAGTGTTGAAGGTAAGTCTTCAATACCTACAGCTTCACGTTCTTCGCGATTCATTTCGTAAATATTTTGGTTTACTGGTTTAGGAACTTCTAATTTGTTTTTAATACCGTCTAGTCCAGCTTCTAAGATTGCTGCTAATGCCATGTATGGGTTAGCTGCTGGGTCTACTGAACGTACTTCAACACGAGTAGATAAACCTCTTGAAGATGGTACACGTACTAATGGTGAACGGTTTTTACCACTCCATGCAATGTAACATGGTGCTTCGTAACCTGGAACTAAACGTTTGTATGAGTTTACTAATGGGTTACAAACTGCAGTGAATCCACGTGCATTTTTAAGAATACCAGCTGTAAATTGGTAAGCTGTATCTGTTAATTCCATTTCGCCATTTGGATCATAGAATGCATTTTCTTTACCTTTGAATAATGATACGTTAAAGTGCATTCCGCTTCCGTTTACACCGAATAATGGTTTTGGCATAAATGTCGCATGTAAGTTATGTTTACGAGCGATTGTTTTAACAACTAATTTAAATGTTTGGATATTATCACATGCTGTTATCGCATCTGCATATTTAAAGTCAATTTCATGTTGTCCAGGTGCAACCTCATGGTGACTTGCTTCGATATCAAAGCCCATGTCCTCTAATTCAAGAACGATATCACGACGACAGTTTTCACCTAAGTCTGTTGGTGCTAAGTCGAAGTAACCACCATCATCATTTAATTCTAATGTTGGTTCGCCTTTTTCATCTAATTTGAATAAGAAGAATTCTGGTTCAGGTCCTAAGTTGAAATCTGTGTAACCTAAATCTTCCATTTCTCTCAATACACGTTTTAAGTTATTACGTGGGTCACCTTCAAATGGTGTACCATCTGTTTTGTATACGTCACAGATTAAACGTGCAACTTTACCTTGACCAGCTGTCCATGGGAAGATTACCCATGTATCTAAGTCAGGTTGTAAGTACATGTCAGATTCTTCGATACGTACGAAACCTTCGATAGATGATCCATCGAACATCATTTCGTTATCTAATACTTTCTCTAATTGGCTTACTGGTACTTCAACATTTTTAATTGTTCCTAATATATCTGTGAATTGTAATCTTAAATATCTTACGTTCTCTTCTTCAGCAAACTTACGAATATCATCTTTTGTAAAACTACGTTTAGGCATACTTAAAATCCTCCAAATTTTATTTTATAAATCGGGATAAATCTCCTCGATTTATTGGCAAAGTTTCGCCATGTGGTTTTTGAGTTGCATCTACAATCATTCTTTTTCTAGTTTCTTGTTCGTCTGATGTTAAGTGATTTTGTTGATTATGAATAATTTGTTTAATACCTTTAATATTAAATCCTTTTTCAATTAAAGATTTAATTTCTAATAATCTTTCCAAATCATTCAGCGAAAATAATCTCTTATTTCCTTCAGTTCTTGCCGGCATAACTAGTTCATGTGTTTCATAGTAACGAATTTGTCTAGGACTTAATTCTGTTAATTGACTAACAACACTCATGGAGAATACGGCCATATTTCGTCTGATAGAATCATTAGACATCTATAACCTCTCCTCCACTTTTGAACTTGTACTTAATTTAGCATAGTTTAGCTCATATTACAAAAATATGTTAGGTTTTCTGACATATGCTCTCAAAATACTGATTTTATTGCATTTTCCACCCCTAAAAGTATCTCTTTTTAACCAAATACCCTATATTTCGAAAAATAAATTTAAAATTTTCTGATAAAATAAGAAAAATCTCGAAGTTTTAAATTACTCTGAGATTATCTCAATGTTACACAAGCCCTTGTTCTTTTAATTGTTTGACTGCTCGTGTGACTGCTAGTTTAACATGTTCATATGTTAATCCACCTTGAACATAAGCTTCATATGGTTCTCGTATAGGACCATCAGCAGATAATTCAATTGAAGATCCTTGTACAAACGTACCTGCTGCCATTATCACGTCATCTTCGTATCCTGGCATATAGCTTGGCTCAGGACTAAAGTGTGCATTAATTGGTGACGCATGTTGTATACTCTGACAAAATGATATCATCTGTTCTTTTGTATCAAATGTCACTGTTTGTATTAAATCAGTACGTTTAACATTATATTTTGGTGATGTTGTCATATTTAATTTTTCTAATAATAGACTAGTAAATAAAGCACCTTTTAAACTTTGACTTACAACGTGTGGTGCTAGGAAGAAACCTTGATACATTTCTTGTAATGAATTTAAAGAGGCACCTGCTTCTTTACCAATACCTGGAGCAGTAAGTCTATAACCGCAACGTGCTATTAAATCTTTTTTCCCTGCGATATAGCCTCCAATTTTAGCTAGCCCACCACCAGGATTTTTAATTAATGAACCAGCTATTAAATCAGCGCCTACTTCGATAGGTTCTTGTTCTTCAACAAATTCACCATAACAATTATCTACAAAAATAATGACATCAGGATATTGTTCTTTTATTGCTTCTATTGCTTCTTTTATTTCATCAACTGGAATAGATGGTCGTTGATCATAACCTTTAGAACGTTGTATTGCCACAACTTTAGTTTGTTTATTAATAGATTTCAGAACCTCTGGTATATCAATTTTACCTTCATTTAATGCAACTTCATTATATGTAACACCATGTTCTTTTAAACTTTCAATCCCGTTTCCGTTCACGCCTATAACTTCTAGTAACGTATCATAAGGACTTCCAGTGATATATAATAATTCATCACCATATTTTAAATTACTTTGTAATGCTAATGTGATTGCATGAGTACCAGAAATAATTTGTGGACGTACGATAGCATCTTCGGCTTTAAATGTTTTAGCATATATTTCTTCTAAATGATCCCTACCAAAATCATCGTACCCATAACCAGTCGTACCTAATAAGTCACTTTCTGTCGCTTTCACCGCATGAAACGCGTCTAAAACTTTTTCCTGATTAATTAAAGCAACACGTTCAATTTCTTTAAAATATGGAGATAATGTATTTTCAACGTCTTCAATAAGACTTGTCATATCTGTCATCTTACTAACTTCCTTTATATTTTTTTATATCCTTTAATTTCATATGTCGCATCATTTTCATTAAATTCTAATTCACTTACTAATGTATGTTGTTTTAAGAAATATAATCGATCAGCATCAGAACTTGGTACAGTTTCTTCATAGTAAGTTAAATTATCTTTAATTTGATTAATTAATAAGTCTTTAACTTTATCTTTGTCACTATCGTAGCGACTTGATACAAATACATATGGATTGTTTGAAACTGGTAAATCCATTTGGCTATCACACTGGTCTTTTTTATTAAAAATAACGGCTTGTGGAATTTGATCCATGTCTAATTGTTTAATCAATTGATTAACCGTATCATACTGTGAACGATACTCTGAATGACTTGCGTCTACCACATGTAATAATAAATCTGCACCTTTTGCTTCTTCTAACGTTGATTTAAAAGCAGCAACTAATGTGGTAGGTAACTTTTGTATAAATCCAACTGTATCAGAAATAATTAAGTTAAAGCCTTCATTGATCTGAATTTGTCTTGTTTTAGGATCTAATGTGGCGAACAACTGGTTCTTTTCATAAGTTGTTTCATTAGCAAGTACATTAAACCATGATGATTTACCAGCATTGGTATAACCCACTAAAGCAATTTGAAATACTTGATTCTGTTCACGTTTACTACGATAACGATCTCTATGTTCTACTACCGTTTGTAATTGATGTTTAATTTCGTTCATTCTAGTACGAATATGTCGACGGTCCATTTCAAGTTTCGTTTCACCAGGACCTCTAGTTCCAATTCCACCACCAAGACGTGATAAGCTACGTCCATGTCCTTGTAATCTAGGTAATAAATAATCAAGTTGTGCAAGTTCAACTTGTAATTTACCTTCTCTACTTTTAGCTCTTAGTGCAAATATTTCAAGTATTAACTGTGTTCTATCGATAATCTTAATGCCCAAATTACCATTTAATGTTTTAGATTGAGCTGTCGTTAATTCATCATTCGTTACTACGACATCAATATCATGAAATTCTATAAAAGCTTGTATTTCTTCAATTTTCCCTTTTCCAACATAGTATTTATGGTCTACTTGTTCTCTATTTTGAGTAATTTGACCTTTTACATTTAATTGGCAAGTTTCTGATAAAGCTTCTAATTCTTCCATTGTTGATTCAAAATTAAATTGATTATCATTTTGAGCATGTACACCGATTAGTACAGCCGTTTCCAATTTTTTCTTTGTATCATGTGTTGATAGCTGTGCCATGATATACATCTCCTTTATATTTTCTTCTTAAGTATTTTATCATAGTGCCAATATAAAGACTATTCGTCCATATTATGTTAAATTGTAAGTAATTCGAAAGGGTGGTATTATGGAAAATATTTATGATTTCGTAGTAGAAAAAAATACTGGAGAAACATACAAGTTAGAAGATTATAAAGATTATGTTATGTTAATCGTTAATACTGCAAGTGAGTGTGGTTTCACACCTCAATTTGAAGGATTACAACATCTTTATGAAAAATATAAAGATCAAAAATTTATTATTTTAGGATTCCCATGTAATCAATTTGGTGGGCAAGAACCTGGTTCAGGTGAAGAAGCTGCACAAAATTGTAAATTGAATTATGGCGTTACTTTCCCTATTCATCAAAAAATCGATGTTAAAGGTGATAATCAACATCCATTATTCCGTTTCTTAACAGATGCTCAACACGGTATGTTTAATGAAAAAATTAAATGGAATTTCACAAAATTCTTAATTGATCGTAACGGTAATGTGGTTAAACGTTTCTCTCCACAGAAAAAGCCAGCACAATTAGAAAATGAAATTGAAAAATTACTTTAATCAGATTACTAAAATAAAATTATAAATTTAAAAGCTTCAATTAAAGTTGGGTTCGTGAGCTGAATGTTAGCTCTGCCAGCTTTAACTGAAGCTTTTTTACATGAATTAATACAAATACGATAAAGCACGAATGAGAATGATATTAGAGAAATAATCCATTATATTTCTGTTACCATTCCCACTATTATGTAACTATTGCTACGTTCATTGAAAGTTGTGCTTTAATGCACTTCAATTATTACTTATTCTTCTGATGTTGATTCATTTTCGTCATCAATCATGAAAGTGCTGATCGCATGTTTGTAAATCAGATGTTGTTTTCCTTGAGAAACCAGACGAATTACCTGATCATCGAAATCTTCAATAGTTCCTTTCATTTGGAACCCATTTAGAAAGAATACAGTAACTTCTGTTTTTTCTGATTTAAAGTTCTCTAGTGCTTGATCTTGGATGTTTTCGTTTGCAATCATGTTCAGTACTCCTTTTATTTATTTGGGGTGTAATCTCATCTAACATCATTTGAAGCGACATTTTCTCTCTATCTAACCAGTGAACGTTCATTTTATTTTTAAACCAAGTCAATTGACGTTTCGCATATTTTCGCGAATTTTGTTTTAACTTTTCAATGGCTGTTTCTTTATCCATGTTCCCTTTAATAACAGGTATAAGTTCTTTGTATCCAATTGCTTGCATACTTTGACTTGATTCATAACCTTGTTCAACTAAGTATTGCACTTCTTTAAATAATCCGTGGCTCAACATAATATCAACACGTTTATTTATTTTTTTATATAATGTTTCACGCGACATTTCAATCCCTAATAATAATGTATCATAATTTTCGGTGAATTGTTGAACTTTCTTGCGATAACTTAAAAGTTTTTTTGTTTTTAAATAATATTCTATCGCTCTCAATACTCTTTTTCTGTTATTTGGATGTATATTCGAAGAAGATTCAGGGTCAAATGTATTTAGATAGTCATGTAAATCAATATTATTTAATTGTTCCAATTCTTTTAATTTAGTATTAACTTCATTCATTTTTTCATCTGATACTGTTTCGTCTTCAAATTGATAGTTATAAAGTAAAGACTGAATATATAATCCTGTACCACCTGCAACGATTGGTGTTTTACCTCTATTAGTTATATCTTTGATACATGCTTCTGCTCTTTCTTTAAATGCATAAGCAGAGAATGATTCATCTGGATTTAATATATCTATTAAGTGATGTGGAATACCATCCATTTCTTCTTTAGTTACTTTAGCAGTACCGATATCCATTTGTTTGTATACTTGCATTGAATCTCCGCTAATAATTTCGCCATTACATCGTTTGGCTAATTCTATACTTAATTCTGTTTTACCGGATGCTGTTGGTCCAACAATGACGATTAGAAATGGTTTATCTGTACTATTCATGCTATTCACTCACTTTATTTTTCTTTAAAATTTGTTTTTTAATCCATTCAAACATATGTTGCCAAGTTGACAAATAATCGTCTTCAAATAAAATTTCATGACGTTTATTTTTATATAATTGTACGGTGATATGTTTAATACCCGCTTTTTTATAAATTTTACCTAATTTTTTAATTCCCTTCCCGTATTCACCAAAGGGGTCATCTTTTCCTGATATTAAAAGAATAGGCAGATTGTGATTCATTTGTTTTAACGATTTTACATTTGCAGTATCCATCATGTATTTAACGGTTTGATAAATAAGTTGATTAGATACTCTGAAGCCACAATATTCATCATCAATAAATTTATTAACTTCTTCTCTTTTTGTAGAAAGCCAATCACTTTCTGTCTCAGGTTGGTCAATTTTTTTGGTGAATGATTTATTCATTAATCGATTAACCCATCTAATACGACGACGTTTTCCAGCAACAATTGTAAGTAATTTTAACAATATCATTGTTGGAATGCCTTTCCATTTTGGGAACATACCTGTACCAGTTAATATAAGACCATCTGCAAATTGAGGGTATTGTTTTACAAATAGTCTTGCAATGATTGAGCCCATTGAATGACCTAAAATAATGTATGGTAATTCAAAATGACTATCATATAACGTTTCAACTATTTCGTATGCATCGGCAGCGACTTGAGACATATCATCAAAATGACCTCTTTCTTTTTCGTCAATATTTTTACCATGTCCTCTGTGATTATGTCTGATAACATCATAGCCTTGTAAATTTAAAGCTTTGACTAATTCATCATAACGATCCATATGTTCAGCCATACCATGAAAAAGATGAACAATGCCTATAGTTTCATTATTTGCTTTGTCTATTTTCACTTCAATCATTGTTCCATCTTCCACTGTGATATTGAATTGACTTTGACTCACATATATACCCCCAAAATTTCTAAAGTTCATTTATATTATTTACGTTAAACAACCATATTATATTCAATATACCTTTTGATAACATTGTAATCAAATTGTATGCATAATAAATAGTTATCTACTTATAAGATGTTTATTTTGATTAAAAAAAGTTGTATTACAAAGTATAACATTTCGCATAAAAAAACTACTAGTATTGAGAGTATATCTCAATACTAGTAGTTCAACATCATGATATTTATTCTTTAACTGCAGGTTGGTTATTACCTGATTGTGCTTCATCAATCGCTTTATTTACTTCTTCAGTATAAGCTTGTTTTTGAGCATCGCTATATTGAAGCATATCTGCTAAAACATCAATAACTGCATCTTTGTAATTAAGTACATCATCAATATTAAAGTATAATTTACCAGAACGACGTACTAAGAAGTCAGTTGGTTTAAATACCATTTCTTGTTGAATACCATAAATTAATTCAACATAAATTTCTAATGGTAATTTACTGTTATGATATTGTGCTGTTTGAGCAATATTGAATAAATCGTCAACGTTAGAACCATATTTACTTGCTAAACGATAAGCAACGTCTTCGTCAATGCCAAATCCTTTAGCTGCGTTAACTTTTTGTTTAACGAAATTGTCGAAGTTTTTACTTCCGCCTACGTCACCACCAGAGATTTTTAATTCTTTAGTTGCACATGGTTTGAATGTTAAACCGTATTCTTTTTTAAGACGTTTAGCTAATAAATCTACAATTTCTAATGCCATATGACGGTATCCTGTTAACTTACCACCAGCGATAGTTAGTAATCCAGATTCGCCTTCCCATACTTCATCTTTACGAGAAATTTCTGAAGGGTCTTTACCTTCTTCTAAAATTAATGGACGTACACCAGCCCAAGTTGATTCGATGTCTTCATCTTTAACTTTAACTGATGGGAACATGTAATTAATAGCTTCGATTAAATAATCTCTATCTTCTTGAGTTGTTAATGGTGTAGCTTTCTCATTATCATAAAATGTGTCAGTTGTACCAACATACGCTTTTCCTTCTCTAGGAATAGCAAAAATCATTCTGCCATCTTTTTCAGTATCAAAGTATACTGCTTGTTGTAATGGGAATTTAGATTGATCAATAACAACATGCACACCTTTAGTTAAACGTAATTGTTTGTTGTTTCTTGCATAGTCTCCACTTCTTACTTCATCAACCCATGGTCCTGAAGCGTTAATCACTTTTTTAGCTTTAATAGGATAAGTTTCATTATCGATCATATCAACGACTTCAATACCATTTACTTTTTTATTTGAGTCATAAGTGAAATGTTCTGATTTAGTATAGTTAATGATTTCAGCACCTTTTTCGGCAGCTTTTTTCATAACTTCAATTGTTAATCTTGCATCATCTGTGCGGTATTCAACATAATAACCGCCACCTTTTAAGCCATCTTGTTTAACTAATGGTTCTTTATTAAGCGTATCTTGTTTAGATAGCATTTTTTTACGTTCTGATTTTTTAACGCCTGCTAAAAAGTCATACATTGTTAAACCAATAGCAGTAGTAAATTTACCGAATGTACCGCCTTTATGCATTGGTAATAACATCCATTCTGGAGTTGTTACGTGTGGACCATTTTCATAAACAATGGCACGTTCTTTACCTGTTTCAGCTACAACACCTACTTGAAGTTGTTTTAAATAACGTAACCCACCATGTACTAATTTAGTAGAACGAGAACTTGTACCTTGTGCAAAGTCTTGCATTTCTACTAATGCTACTTTCATTCCACGGTTACTTGCATCAAGTGCAATCCCTGCACCTGTAATTCCGCCACCAACGATGACAACATCATATTCTTCATTTTTTAAATTTCTTTTTATGTGATCCCTTTTAAGTGTTGATAAACCCATAATTCAACGCCTCCTAATTAGTATAAAAAAAGAGAGACTTATCCCACAATTACCATTTAATTGTACGAATAAATCTCTCATGTCTCGATTTCTTTATTAACTTATTTTAAGTATAACATAAATAAGAAAATCAAGTCTATCTTATGCTTACAAATTATTAATATCTTAATTCCTAGTCTTCTAGTTTAAATACTTGTGTAGCTTCTACAGCTTTTTTCCAACCTTTATATAGTTTCGCGCGTTGCTCTTCTTCCATTTTTGGTTCGAATTCTTCTTCAAGTTTCCATCTGTTAGCAATATCATCTTTGCTTTCCCAGAAGCCTACAGCTAAACCAGCTAAATAAGCAGCACCTAACGCAGTTGTCTCTTGAATTTCTGGACGTTCAACTGGTGTATCAACAATATCAGCTTGGAATTGCATGATAAAGTTATTTTTAACTGCACCACCGTCTACACGTAAGTTTTGAACTTCGATGCCTGAGTCTTTAGACATCGCTTCCATAACATCGCGTGTTTGATAACAAAGTGATTCTAATGTTGCACGGATGAAATGTTCTTTTTCAGTACCACGTGTTAAACCAAAGATAGCGCCTCTTGCTTCAGAATCCCAATAAGGTGTTCCTAAACCAACGAATGCTGGAACTACATATACACCTTCAGTTGAATCTACACGTGTAGCATAGTTTTCAGTTTGTGGCGCTGAATTAATCATTCTTAATCCATCACGTAACCACTGAATTGCTGAACCGGAAACAAAGATTGATCCTTCTAAAGCATAATTTACTTTACCGTCAAGACCGTATGCAATTGTAGTTAATAAACCACTGTCAGATTTTACCGCTTCTTCACCAGTGTTCATTAACATGAAACCACCAGTACCATAAGTGTTTTTCACATCTCCACGATCAAAGCATGCTTGACCGAATAAAGCAGCTTGTTGGTCACCTGCGATACCAGCAATTGGTACATTTTGACCAAAGAAGTGATAATCCACTGTATGTGCATATACCTCACTAGAAGGTTTAACTTCAGGTAACATGTTTTCGGGAACTTCTAGAATATCTAATAATTCTTTATCCCATTTTAATTCATGGATATTAAACATTAATGTACGACTAGCATTAGTATAGTCAGTAATATGCGCTTCTCTACCTGATAACTTCCATACTAACCAAGAATCAATTGTGCCGAACAGTAAATCACCGTTATTAGCTTTTTCTCTTGCACCCTCAACATTATCTAAAATCCATTTTACTTTTGTACCAGCAAAATACGGATCTAATAAAAGACCAGTTTTATCACGGAATAAATCTTCATGACCTTGTTCTTTTAAATCATGACAAATACTTTGAGTTTGACGAGATTGCCATACAATAGCATGGTAAATTGGACGGCCAGTATTTTTATCCCATACAACTGTTGTTTCACGTTGGTTTGTAATACCTATACCTTCAATTTGCTCAGCTCTTACATCTTGTTCATTCATGACTTCTGCCATTACAGATAATACAGATGTCCAAATTTCATTAGCATCATGTTCTACCCAACCAGATTGTGGAAAATGTTGTTTGAATTCTCGTTGTGCTACACCTTTGATTTCTCCGTCTTTATTAAATAAAATCGCTCTTGAACTAGTTGTTCCCTGGTCTATTGATAAAATGTATTTTTCCATAATTATTTGACTCCTTTTGATGTCATAAATATAGATAAAAGATGATTAATACTAATCATTTATATTTTATATTCACGAATCATGTTTATATTCTATGCTTATTTTCTAAAATTAATTCTAACGATGCTACTTAAGTTCTCTTTTAATAGATAGATTCGATGTCATTGCTTTTAGACGCTCTATTTAAAACTACACCTAATACTAATGTTATGATAACTAAAATAATGCCCACTGCACAACTTACATTAAATGTTTGTTTGTAAAATACTTCGTAAATGACAGCACCTAACATACCACCAGCGATTGGTCCAAGTACAGGTACGATAGCATATGACCAATTTGAACCACCTTTACCAGCGATTGGTAAAATCGCATGAGCGATACGAGGTCCTAAGTCACGTGCTGGGTTAATAGCATAACCTGTTGTTCCGCCTAAACTTAAACCAATTGCGACAATTAAAGCCCCAACAATTAATGGGTTTAATCCATCAGCAATTTTATTAACACCAATAAATAATATACCTAAAGTTAATGCAGTTGTACCAATGATTTCACTCATAAAGTTAGCAAAATAGTTTTTGATTGCAGGTGCAGTTGAGAATACACCTAACTTAGTGGCTTGATCTTCTGTTGCTTTCCAATGTGGTAAATACATTAACCAAACTAGTGCACCACCTACAATACCACCAAGCATTTGACAAATGATGTATCCAGGCACTTGCGCCCAACTAAATCCTCCATCCATAGCTAACGCAATTGTAACGGCTGGATTCAAATGTGCTCCTGAGAATTTACCAACTGCGAATGCGCCCATGGCAACGGCTAGTCCCCATCCTGTAGCGATAACAATCCAGTCAGCGTTATTACCTGCACTACGTTTTAAATTAACGTTAGCACAAACGCCACCACCGAAAAGTATGAGGATGGCTGTACCTAAGAACTCTGCTAAATAAGCATTCATATAATTATTCCTCCCAAAATAGATAGGGAGACCCCTACAAAGCGATAAAGCTGTAGAAATCTCCCCTTCTCTGTTCTAATATTAACTTTTAATAACTTGTTTATATATTACAATTACGTTGTAAGCGTTGTCAATGATTTTGTTGAAAATTTGTCAAAAATATCAAACTTATATTCAATAAAATTGACCAAACATTTATAAAAAATAGAGGGATTAATAGATCATTATTTCACCATTAATCCCTCTACTTATTCTTTATAAGTTTTTATTTACCATAATTTTTGATTACTAGTCGTAATATATTTAGCGCCATTTTTAATAGCTTCATCTACTTCAGAAACATCACTAATTAATCCACCAGCAATTACAGCTGTATCGGTTTCTTCTTGAATACATCTTACTGCTTTATGAGCAATACCTGGAAGTACTTCGACAAAATCTGGTTGAACCTTTTGAATTAATTCAATACTTCTACTTAAAGCTTGGCTATCAATAATAAATACTCTAAAGATAGTTAAAGTATTGAGCGATTTCGCTTTTTTAATGACTTTCGTTTTAGTAGATACGATACCTTTAGGCTTATATTGTTGAATAATATATTCACATGAATATTCATCATGACTAAGACCTTTTATTAAATCAATATGGATATAACATTCAATTCCATTATTTTTTAATAAGTCTAAAATGCTTTTTAGATGACCTATATGCATGTCTAACAATACACATGATTTATATTCCGTTTTAATGAGGTTATCTAAATCTTTCATATTTCTAATTGCTGGGAGTATATTTTCTTTCAAATGATTGCTCCTCTCTACATGACACGTTTAAATAATTTTTCTAATTCGTAATTTGAAAAGTTAATAATAATTGGACGTCCATGCGGACAAGTAAATGGATCTTCCATTTCACGCAGTTGATCAATTAAATCTGCCATTTCGTTATTTTTTAAATAATGATTAGCTTTAATTGATTTTTTACATGACATCATAATCGCTGCATCTTCACGCATTTTTTTAACATCTATTTTTTTATTTTCTAAAACTAATTCAATCATATCTTTAATAATTTCTTCCGCTTCTGCTTTTGGAAACCACACTGGATAACTATTAACAATATAATCATGACCTCCAAAATGTTCAAGATGTACACCGACTCTATCTAGTTCTTCTTTATATTGGTCTATAATCAATTGTTCATCCTTAGAAAAATGGAAAGTCATTGGTATCAATAAGTTTTGTACTTCATTTGATACTTCTCCAATTTTATCTCTAAAATATTCGTATTTAATACGCTCTTGTGCAGCATGCTGGTCAATCATAAACATACCATTTTCATTTTGAGCTATGATATATGTTCCATGAACTTGTCCAACAACTTCCATATATGGTACACGACGTCTCGTTGAAGCACTTATAGCACCTTTAATGTCTTGATTATCTTTAACTTCATCATCTAATTCAAATGTATTATCGTTATTATCTAATTCGTTTAAAATTTCTTTTTGATTTTCGAAGTAATTATCATCATTATCACGGTTAATATTATTAGAGGAATTAAATGATTCACTTTCATCATTTTCTTGTACATTGGATGAAAGGCTTTGGCTTGTTTCTTCGTTATACCGTTGTTCATTTGTGGCATGATCTGATTTATTTTCAGAGTCATTCATACCGTTATGATTATTTGCTTCTTCTTTTTGTCTACGTTCAAAGTCTAACTTTTGTTGTTCAAAACTATTTAACACTTTGTTTTTCTTAGAATGTTGGTCTAAATCATTTTTAGGTATTAAAATTTTATCTTTAAATGCTTCTTGAATTTTTTCAACAATTAATTTGTATAATTGCTCTTCCTTAGATAATCTGACTTCAAGTTTAGTAGGATGAACATTAACATCTACTAGTATGGGATCCATTTGGATATTGATGTAGCAAATAGGGTATCGACCAATTGTTAATAATGTATGATAACCTTCAACAATTGCTTTATTTAAAACAAAGTTTTTGATATATCTACCATTGATAAAAATAGAAATATAATGTTTATTACTTCTTGAATGCTCAGGTCTAGCAACATAACCTTCAAGATGATAATCGCTTGTATCACCAGTGATATGTACTAAATCTTTTGCTACTTTCATTCCATATATTTCTGCCATAACTTCATTTGTTTTACCAGAACCATTAGTTTTTAAAAGTGTTTTACCATCAGAAACTAATGAAATTCTTATATCAGGATGACTCATTGCCATTCTATTAACAATATCTGTAATTTTGCCTAGTTCTGTATATAAACTTTTAATATATTTTAACCGAGCTGGCGTATTATAGAATAATGACTCAACAAGTATATCTGTCCCTTTTTTAGCTTTAGCTGGTTTTTGATCTTTAATCACACCATTTTCAGCATATATTTCATGACCACTTTCATTATCTGTACATGTACGTAAAGTCACTTTGGATACTGAAGAAATACTCGCTAATGCTTCTCCACGAAATCCTAATGTTCTAATATGGAATAAATCATCATCTGCATCTAATTTACTAGTAGCATGTCTGTGAAACACCAGACTTAAATCATCTTGTTCAATACCAGTTCCATTATCTACAACACGTATTGAAGCTATACCTGATTGTTCCACTTCTATATTAATTTCGGTTGACTTGGCATCAATAGCATTTTCTAATAATTCTTTTACAACCGAACTGGGTCTTTCGACTACTTCGCCAGCTGCAATTTTGTTAGCTAAGGAGGTTTGTAGTTCTTTAATTTTTCCCATTTACAACACCTCTATTTTAATTGATTTTGTAATTCGCTTAATTTTACTAAAGCTTCTATTGGAGTCATATTTGATAAATTTAAAGATTTGATTTGTGCTTCTACTTCGCTTTGTTGTACTTCTGCATCAAATAAATTAAATGCCGCTTGTTCAAATGAAGACGTATTTTCTTGATTATTAGTATGTTGTACTGCATCTTGTGTCTCACTATTTGAGTTTGAATCTATAGCATCATCTTTTACTTCACTTTGTACAATCATTGGTTCTGGATTATCAGACTTCTGTTCGAATTCATCTAATATAACTTGTGCTCTTTGAATCACTTTATCAGGTAGATCAGCAAGTTTTGCTACTTGAATACCATAACTGTCATCAACAGCACCATCTTTTACTTTGTGTAAGAAGATAAGTTCACCTTTATATTCATTTGCAGCAACATGAACATTTTTCAAACAAGGTAATAACTGATCTAAAGTTGTAAGTTCATGATAGTGTGTAGAGAATAGTGTCTTAGCGTGAGACGTTTGAGCAACGTATTCTATCATGGCTTGTGCGAGTGCTAAACCATCATATGTTGAAGTCCCCCTACCTATTTCATCAAAGATAATTAAACTATCTTCTGTAGCATAAGTTAATGCTTTTTGCGCTTCTAACATTTCTACCATGAACGTACTTTTACCTGATACTAAATCGTCTGCAGCACCAATTCGTGTAAATATTTGATCAAAAATTGGTAGCACTGCTGATTCACAAGGAACATAAGCACCCATTTGAGCCATAATGCTAATAATAGCGATTTGTCTCATATACGTTGATTTCCCTGACATATTAGGACCTGTAATTAAGTAAATGAATGTATCATTATCTAATTCACAATCATTTGGAACATAATCGTTATAATCCATGACACGTTCTACAACTGGATGTCTAGAGTTTTCAAGTTTTAATGTTTTGTTATCGCTAAATTGTGGTCTAACATAATTATATTTTTGAGCAATTTCCGCAAAGCTTTGTAAACAATCTAATTCTGAAATGATTTTTGCCTGCTTTTGAAGTCGTTCTGTATACGACTTAATATGTTCTCTCAATTTTACAAATAATTGATATTCTAATTCTATAGCTTTATCTTCTGCGCCTAGAATAATATCTTCTTTTTCTTTTAATTCATCAGTAATAAAACGTTCAGCATTAGATAAAGTTTGTTTACGATTATATCCAAATTCAGAAGGTTCAAATCCTTGTAAATTGGCGCGAGTAATCTCTATAAAATAACCAAACACTTTGTTAAAACTAATTTTAAGAGATTTAATACCTGTGCGTTCTCTTTCTCTTGCTTGTAATTCAGCAAGCCAAGATTTACCATTACGAGATGCTTCTAAATACTCATCTAATTGTTGATTAAAACCTGTTTTGAACAATCCGCCATCTTTAACTGAGATAGGAGGCTCTTCTACTAAGCTATTTTCAAGCACTTCTAATAAATCATCTAATGGTTCTAACTCATCAAATTGAGTTATCTTGTCGCTTTCAAGCTGACTTAATAATTGTTTGATATTAGGAATCTCACTAATTGAATATTTTAATTGTATTAAATCACGTGCATTAACATTACCGTAACTCACTCGACCTACAAGTCTTTCAATATCGTAGACTTGATTCAAATAATTTCTTAAGGTATCACGTTCAATAAAGTGGTTAATAAACTCATCAACTATATTCAATCTCTCTTCAATTTGCTGTTTATAAATTAATGGTCGGTCTATCCACTGTTTAAGACGTCTAGCTCCCATTGGTGTTTTTGTTTCATCCATTAACCATAACAGTGTTCCTTTTTTGGATTTCAATCTTATACTTTCAGTTAATTCTAAGTTTCTTTTAGCATAGAAATCCATTTTCATGAAATCAATAGCAGCATAATGTTGCACTTCTTCTAAATGTGATAAGTCTCTTTTTTGAGTATGGTGGATGTAATCTAATAATAATTGAGTAGATTGATACATACCTTCATGTTCATTATTGTTTACGGAAAATGATTGGTTAGATATCTCCTCACGAACTGTTATCGTTTCAGTAATCATATTAATTTGTCGTTGCATGTTTTCAGATAAAGTTTCATTTACTACAATTTCATTAGGATTAATCGTTGTAATTTCATTTAGTAAAGTAGCTTCATCTTTAAAATGTGTAGCTTTTAATTCACCTGTTGAAATGTCACAATAACTTAATGCATATTCTTGCCCTTGCTTAATAAAACTTAAAATATAGTTGTTTTGCTTTTCATCAACGCCACCTTGATCCATCACTGTTCCTGGAGTTACTATTCTAACTACTTCTCTTTTAACCATACCTTTTGTCTGTTTAGGGTCTTCCATTTGTTCACAGATAGCTACTTTATAGCCATTATTAATTAATGTTTCAATGTAACTATCAGCGGAATGATAAGGTACACCGCACATCGGTATTGGGTCTTCTTTTTTGGCATCTCTTTTAGTAAGCGTGATTTCTAATACTCTTGACGCTTCTTTAGCATCTTCGAAGAACATTTCATAAAAGTCTCCGAGTCTAAAAAATAATAAACAGTCATCATATTCTGATTTAATTTTTAAATATTGTTGCATCATTGGTGTCACATTCGACATAAAGTTCTTCACAACCCTTATTTTATAGTCTTTTTATTTTTATGAATTGAATCATTTTATGTAATTTTTACGTTCTTTTAACTCATCTATTTTAACATATTGAATATATTCTAGCCTATGAAGTTAATTTGATAATTAAAAAAGTACGTACAAACATTGAACTGAGTCATTTCAGTTTCACTATGTATTGTACGTACTTAATTGCTATTTTTGAAATCTATCTAAAAGACCACGTTTTTTTAATATAATTAATAACACGTAGCTTATTGCGGCACCAATAATACTAGACACGATAAATGCAGTCATTAATGGTTTAACAAAGAAGTTTTGTAAATTAAGTATCCATGCTAATGGAATACATATTAAACTTCCAATGATGCCTGTTCCAAGAACTTCTCCAACTGCTGCCATAAATATATGTTTACGATACATGTAAAAGAGGCTAGCTAAGAATACACCTATCATACTGCCTGGAAATGCAAATACACTTCCAGTACCAAACGTAACACGTAAAATGGAAGAAATTAAAGCTTGTGCAAGTCCATACCATGGTCCTACGAACACTGCGCAAAGTACGTTTACTAGATGTTGCATAGGCGCTGCCTTGATTGGACCAAGAGGGATGACAATGATACTGCTTAAAATGACATTTATTGCTATTAATAGCGCTGTTATTGTAAGTTTTCTAATATTCAATGCATTGTCTCCTTATCCAATTTATTTGTTATGATAACTTTCATTATGTTCATTCAAACGGTTTTCCATTGTTTTAATCATCATTTGTAGAAGATAATTGGCTTCATATTGAGATGTACGAAATTCTTCAACTATTGGTAATTCATTTATTTCGTTTTCCAACTGATGAATTTGGTTCTCTGATTGATTAAATGCTGTTGATTTACCATAGTTTTGTAAGTTTACTGATTGTTTTTGTTGCTTTTTCAATCGGTTCATTTTCTTTTCAATGGTTTTATTATTGTGAATTTGTGTTTCGATTGTTTGATAGTCTTTAATTACTTCAAGATTTTTTATCTTTTGGGCAAGTTGATCAGCATTCGATAGTATGTCCTCTTTATTATACATTATTATTGCATCACCAATTCTTTTTGATGTTCTCCTACGAAAGTACCATTTAATGAATATTGTTTCGCTTCATCTATTTTAACATCAACTAATTTACCAATCATTTCTTTTGGTGCTTTAAAGTTAACAAGTTTATTTTTTTCAGTATAGCCTGCTAAAACTGTATCATCTTTTTTACTTGATCCTTCACATAAAACCGTCACAATTTCGTTCTCATACTGACTCATTGCTTTTTGTGAGTATTCTCCAACTTTTTTGTTTAAACGTTGAAGTCTCTCTTTTTTTACATCAGTTGGTACATTATCTTTCATTTTAGCTGCAGGCGTACCGTCTCTTTGAGAATATAGATATGTATATGCATGTTCGAATCCAACTTCATCATATAAAGTTAATGTTTCTTCAAACTGTTCTTCAGTTTCATTTGGATAACCTACAATGATATCAGTCGTTAATGCGATTTGAGGAATTGCTTCTTTAATACGGTTTACTAAGTCTAAATAACTTTCTCTCGTATATTTTCTTCCCATAATTTTTAGCACAGCATTGTTTCCTGATTGTACTGGTAAATGAATATGAGGTACAATGTTTCCTCCATTAGCAATCACTTCAATCATGCGATCTGTAAAGTCCCAAGGATGACTAGTTGTGAATCTTACTCGAGGAATATCAATTTTTGAGATATCCTCTAATAAATCATCTAATCCATAGTCAAGTCCCTCGATATCTTTTCCGTAAGAATTAACATTTTGTCCTAACAATGTAATTTCTTGATAGCCTTCTCTAGCTAATTCTCTTACTTCATCAATAATATCTTCTGGTCTACGGCTACGTTCTTTACCTCTTGTAAAAGGTACTATGCAATATGTACAGAATTTATCGCAACCATACATAATATTCACCCATGCTTTAATATGACCGTCACGAACTTTAGGAAGATTTTCAATGACATCTCCTTCTTTAGACCATACATCAACAACCATTGCTTTAGATAGATAAGCTTCTTCTAATATTTCTGGTAGTTTATGAATATTATGAGTTCCAAAAATCATATCTACATTTTGGTATGATTTTAAAATTTTATTAACAACAGATTCTTCTTGTGACATACAGCCACATACACCTATTAAACAATCTGGTCGTTCTTTCTTAAGATGTTTTAAATTACCAATTTCGCTAAATACTTTATTTTCAGCATTTTCACGAATCGCACATGTATTAATTAATATAATATCTGCTGTGTTAATATCTGATGTTGCACTATATCCTAAAGCTTCTAATATCCCCGCCATTACTTCAGTATCATGTGCATTCATTTGACAGCCATACGTTTTAATTAAAAATGAACGTCCTTTACCCATGTCTCGATATTTTTCATCAATTTGAAAGTCTCGATTATATTTTATCTCTTGTTTACCACGTTTTTTAGCTTCTTTTAAACTAGGTGGTTGATACACTTGTTCAAAATATTTACTATAATCCTTTTCTTCTTTACGATCACGTTCTGCTAAAATATTTATCGAACCAGCTTTTCTTTGCTCTTCATTCACTATTAAAAATCCTTTCTATATGCCCATATATCATTTCTACATTATATTAAATTTAACCACAAAGTGCAAAAAGCGTCTTATCAATATTTACTTCACAATGAATAAGGCTAAGACAACATTGATGCCTTAGCCTCTACTTTAGTCTATCTAATTCTAAAAGTAAGATTATTATCACAGTGATTATAAAATTGTCATAAATCTATGCTTCGTCATACTTTCCTGTTAATGTTTCAATTTCAATACCTTCTGGTACATGATAAAACTTAACTTGACTAATTATACTAGGACATTCTAATTCTACCATACGTTGGTTTAAATTTTGGATTAATATTAGACATTCATTCATATCTCCTTGTACGGATGTTTCAAGTGGTCCGACACGATAGTGCATTCCCGATTCATCTATAATCTTAATTGCTTCATCTACATAAGGAATGACGTCTTCATTATTTGGTGTTTTAGGTATAATTTGAATACTCATTAATGTATCAACCATTTAATTTATCTCCAATCTTATCTTTAGTTATAATACTAGTTTAACATTTTTATTAAGTTAATCATGTAATTCTTCAACTGCCTTTACCAAAGCATTTGCAAATGTATATAAAAATTCATCCCAATTACCTTGATCTTCTCTGCTTTTACGAGTTAATTTTCCATCTTTAAAAAACTGTTTCCTTAATGCATGTGTTATTTCCAGTTGTACGCCTGCTTGTATTTGAGTTTGATTAACTATGTTTTCCTTTTGTTTACCGGACATCGTATGCGGGGCATGTTGAACGTCTACTTCAATATCTTTTAATTCAGAAGTTATTAACTTAATTAACTGTTTATCTTTACCGCCTATGTAAACGATTGATTCTTGGCCTGTACAACCATGTAATGAGATTGCGCGTTGACTTTTTTGAGTTAAGTCTTGTGCTATTTCGTTATCATAGTGAATTGATGTGACATGTAACTCATTATTACCATGTCGTCTATCTCCCTTAAAGGTAAAATAGTTATATTCGTTGGTTTGTGCAGTCACAAAGGCAAGCTCACTAGTTGCAGGTTCGATACCTCCGCCGTGTATAGCTAATATTGTAATGTCACTATTATTATCTTCAGTTTCAATATGCCAATCTTTATCTTCTATTGTATTATCTTGTAATTCTTTCATAGAAATAAATTTGTCCATATACCTTCTCCTTATATGACCTTTATTATCTATTCCACAATGTACAGTATTTTAATGTATATTTACAGAAAATTTATAATTTAATTCTATAGATTAATATGTTGTTTGCTTATAAGCTAATAATAAAATAGCTGCCAAATACCATTCTATTAATGGAATTGACAGCTATCCTCTCTATACAAATTGTTTAGTTAATTCATTAAACTTGTCTTCTGATATATGAATATCTTTCTTAGCTAATGGCGTTCCTTCCATTTCTTCAATCTGTGATTCATATGAAGGTGTTTCTGTATCTTGATAAACAATACCTTTTAACATAGATTCATGTTCTAAAACTGTTTGTATAGCTAATTGTTTATCCGTCGTATCATAATTTTCAATGTCATCAATACTTGTCAGATTTTCTTTGAACCAATCATAAGTATTAATTTTGTTATAAGTAACACATGGTGAGAATACATTTACGAATGAAAATCCATCGTGATTAATAGCATCTTCGATAAGTTTTGTTAATCCTTTAATATCACTTGAAAAACCTTGTGCTACAAAAGTCGCTCCTGAAGATAATGCTAATTCTAAAGGTGCTACATTTTTTTCAATGTTACCTTTAGGTGTAGATTTAGTCACAAATCCAACCGCTGAAGACGGTGAAGTTTGTCCTTTAGTTAAACCATATATTTGGTTATCCATAACGATATAAGTCATGTTCATATTTCTACGTAAGGCGTGAATAGTATGACCCATACCAATCGCATAACCGTCACCGTCACCGCCAGAAGCAATAACTGTAAGATCTCTGTTAGCCATTTTAACGCCTTGTGCTAACGGTAAAGCACGACCATGTATGGCATGTACACCATAGGCATTTATATAGCCTGATAATCTACCTGAACAACCAATGCCTGTAATAAGTGCAACTTCTTCTGGTTCTAACCCTACATTTGCGGCTGCTTTTTGTATAGCAGCTTGAACAGAGAAATCACCACAACCTGGGCACCAGTTTGGCTTAACATTATTTCTAAAATCTTTAAATGTAGCCAATTAGACCAACTCCTTTATTTCTTTTGCAACTTCGATACCTTTATCAACTATTTCATGTGGTAAGAATGGTGTACCATCATATTTAGTTTGATTTACTAATTTATTTTGAATATTCACGTTCATTTTAATAATATTTGCTAATTGTCCTTGATAGTTATGTTCTGCAATAACAACTTTTTGTGCTTTATCAATCGCACTTTGAATCGTTTCAGTTGGGAATGGATGTAATTGTCTGATTTGTAGTGTATTCACTGCGATATTTTTATTATTTAATCGTTGTGCACCTTCTTCGATAGCACCTTTACTTGAAATGAAACCAATATATAGAATATCAGCTTGTTCGTGATTTTCAGTATAGTCTACTGGTTTTTCTATAAGAAGATTTTTAGTTTTGCGCATACGTTTGTCCATTTGTTGTTGACGATTTTGTGCAGCTTCGCTTGTTTTACCTTCTTCGTTATGTTCAACACCAGTAACATGGTGAATACCACCTTTATTACCAGGTATTGGTCTAGGTGAAATGCCACTTCCTGTTAATGCATATCTTCTGAAATATGATTTGTCATCTTCTTCACGTTCGATATCAGATTGAATTAATTCTCCACGTTTAATTTTGATTTTATCATAGTCTAATTCTTTAACTGTTTGTTTACCTAATGATAATTGTAAATCACTTAAAATAATTACTGGACATTGATATTCCTCAGCTAAATTAAATGCTTCCATTGTTAAATAAAATGCATCTTCCGCATCTGTAGGGGCTACTACAATTTTTGGAATATCACCATGAGTACCATAAATCATTTGCATTAAGTCAGATTGTTCTTGTTTAGTTGGTAAACCTGTAGAAGGACCTCCACGTTGTGTATTTATGACAACAAACGGTGTTTCAGTCATACCAGATAAGCCAATTGATTCCATCATTAGAGATAATCCTGGTCCTGCGCTTGCAGTGAATCCACGAACACCTGCATAATTAGCACCGATAGACATTGTCGCAGCAGCAATTTCATCTTCAGTTTGAACAACTGTTCCGCCAACTTTTGGTAAATTAGCAATCATGTATTCCATAATTTCAGAAGCTGGCGTAATTGGATAAGCTGACATAAATCTTGATCCAGCAGAAATTGCACCTAATCCAATTGCGTCATTACCAATCATATAAAGATGAGGATTTTCATTACTTTCTTGAAGTTCGAAATCGCCTTGAATATCTTCTAAATATTCTTTCATTAATTGATAACCTTGATTTAAAGCTTGTATATTCATTTCAACAACTTTGTCACCTTTTTTAGTGAACATGTTTGTAATTAATTCTTCAAATGTAGATGTATCTAGGTTCATTAATGCAGATGTAGCACCAATCGCTACCATGTTCTTCATTAATGCAGTTCCTAATTCTTTTGCAGTACTAGTAAACGGTAAATCTATAAGTTGTGCCTGACAATCATCAGGTTTTACTGGTTTTGCTTTTGAATCAGCAATAATGATACTATCTTCGCGCATTTCATGATGATTAACTTCTATTGTTTCTTGGTCAAATGCGATAAGTATATCTAAATCATCACTAATAGCATGTACTGGAGAAGTAGAAACTCTAATTTTATTATTAGTATGTCCACCTTTTATACGACTAGAAAAGTGTCTATAACCATATAAGAAATAGCCTTTTCTATTCATTGCAGTAGCAAATATTTCTCCAGTTGATTCAATTCCTTCACCTTGTTGTCCGCCCACTTTCCATGATATTTGTGATTTCATATCATAAGCCTCCTGTGGTTTTTAATTCATATTAAATGATAACAAAAATAACCACCGTATTACTATGTAAACAGTGGCATGTTTATAATTTCATACTAATGGACGATAGTCTTTTGTAACTATAATGTCACAAACATTTACTTTATAATTTCATAGGATTATCGTCATTAATTAATATTCTTTCAATATTTGTTGTTTTACCATTTTTATCTAAATCAATGATAACACCAGAAAGAACACTGCGTCCATTATCTGGTACAACATGACGTTGTGGTAAACTCGTAATAAAACGCTCTATCACTTCATCTCTATTGATGCCTAATATACCATCATAAAAACCTGTCATGCCTACATCAGTAATATAGCCTGTTCCACTTGGTAAAATACGATTATCAGATGTTTGAATATGAGTATGTGTACCCACTACTGCACTTACTCTACCATCTAAAAACCATCCCATTGCATTTTTTTCTGATGTTGTTTCAGCATGAAAATCAACGAATATATATGGCGTTACTTTTTGAGCTTCTTCAATGAGTGCGTCAGCTTTTTTAAAAGGGTCATCTATATCCTGCATGAACGCTCTTCCTTGCAAATTAATTATAGCTAATTTTATTTCATTAATTTGAATAAAGCGCATCCCTACTCCAGGTGCTTCATCAGGAAAGTTGGCCGGTCTAACCATTCTTTTAGCATCATCAATAAATTCGTATATTTCACGTTGACCATAAGTATGGTTACCCATAGTCATAAAATCGACACCCTCACGAAGCAATTGCTTATATATCTTTTCAGTTAGTCCTTTACCATGTGCTGCATTTTCAGCATTTACAATGGATACAGTAGGACGATATTCTTGTTTTAATTTAGGTAAATATGTAGTTATTGCGTTTCTGCCAATCTTACCTACAATATCCCCAATAAATAATATTCTCATGCCTTGTTCATCCTCTCATATCATTAAGTTTAATAGATAGAACACTTTATTTAAAGTACTCTTTGTAAAATTATTTATCTGAATATTAACTGTCTTTGCTTTTTTATAAACATATATTATGTTAGTATATGTTTATAAAATATTTAGGAGTTGTAAATAATAAATGTCTATTAATATCGATCCTGAAAAGTTTGCAGAATTAGTAGTAAGTTCTAACCCATCTAAATCAGAAGATGCAGAAGATATTGCTAAAGAAAGTTTAAAATTATATATCAATGCATACCGTTTAGCAGAAAGATACGCTAATATCGCTACTAATTGCTATGACACAGCTGAAATTATTCAAGAATTGAAGAAAACAGATTTACAATTGAAGTAAAATTTTTAATACAACATTATGATTATACAAATATCTGACGATTGATTTATTTAACATCAATCGTCAGTTTTTTTATATAATCACAAATTTTGATAATAATTAAACCCCTAACTACACAATGAGTAATTAGGGGTTTAACTTATTTAGCATATTCTACTGCTCTAGTCTCTCGAACAACTGTCACTTTGATATGACCTGGATATTGTAATTCGTCCTCAATTTGAGTTTTAATATCTCTAGCCAATCGGTATGATTTTAAATCATCTATTTCTTCAGGTGAAACTACTACACGAATTTCTCTACCTGCTTGAATTGCGAATGCTTTTTCAACACCATCATAACTTTCTGAAAGTGTTTCTAAACGCTCTAATCGACGAATGTAATTTTCTAATGTCTCTTTTCGAGCGCCAGGACGAGCGGCTGATAATGCGTCAGCTGCTGCAACTAAAATCGAGATAATTGATGTTGGTTCAACATCACCATGATGGGAATGAATAGCATTAATAATTGTTTCATTTTCACCATATTTTTTAGCTAATTCAACACCTATTTCAACGTGACTACCTTCAACTTCGTGATCGATGGCTTTACCAACATCATGAAGTAATCCAGCACGTTTCGCTAACGTAACATCTTCACCTAGTTCTGCTGCTAACATTCCTGATAAATGTGCTACTTCGATAGAATGTTTAAGCACATTTTGTCCATAACTTGTACGATAATTTAAACTTCCAAGTATTTTAACTAAGTCAGGATGCATGTTATGAACATTGATTTCGAATGTAGCTTGTTCACCGGCTTCTCTAATAATATCGTCTACTTCTTTTCTAGCTTTTTCGACCATATCTTCAATACGACCAGGATGAATTCTTCCATCAGAAACTAAGTTAACTAATGCTGTTCTAGCGATTTCTCGTCTAATAGGGTCAAAACCAGATAAAATGACAGCTTCTGGAGTGTCATCGATAATTAAATCGATGCCCGTAAGTGTTTCAAGTGTACGAATATTTCGTCCTTCACGTCCGATTATTCGACCTTTCATTTCATCATTTGGCAAGTTTACAACTGATACAGTTGATTCAGTTGTATGATCTGCTGCTAACCTTTGTACTGTAGTAGCTAGCAATTCTTTTGCTGTTTTATCAACTTTTTCTTTAGCTTCTCTTTCTTTTTCCTTAACAAGTATAGCAATATCTTGTGACAGTTCTTCTTCTACTCGTTGAAGTTGCTCATTTACAGCTTCTTCTTGAGTGAGACCGGAGATGCGTTCTAATTCTTGTTCATGCTTCATTATTAATGTTTGAACACTACTCTCTTTTGCGTCTACTTGTTGTTGTCTTTCTTCAATTTTTGATTCTTTTTGCTCTAAAATCTCATCTTTTTTATCTAATAAATCAGATTTACGCTCTAAGTTCTCTTCTTTTTGAAGAAGTCGGGTTTCTTGTCTTTGTAATTCACCACGTCTTTCACGTAGTTCATTTTCAGTTTGTTCTCGTAAAATTTGATTTTCTTCTTTTGCCTCAAGCAATTTTTCTTTCTTAGTGTTGTCGGCTTCTTTGTGCGCTTGATTGACAATATCATCGGCTGTCTGTCTAGCCTGAACCTGCTTTTGATGCAATAAATTTCGGGCAACAACATACCCTACAACAACGCCTAGAATTATACCCAGCAAAATGAGTAGGAGGCCTAATAAATTCACATAAACACCTCCTTTATCTAGGGTTTGCTCTGTATATCAAAATCAATATGATTATATGAAATTATATAAGAATCATACATACTAATTGTACGGTTTTACACTCAGAAGTGTCAAGATATCAATGCTAACTTATAAGTATTATAAAGAAATTGAGTTGTTATTTTACAAAATGTTATTTTGATTTATTTCAGTTAATGATAAATAAAAAGCAGTTTCTATATAATATCTATAGAAACTGCTTTTGAAAAATCCAATTTATTTTATTCTTCATCAAATAAAGACTTTGGCGCCTCTTCTTCTTTTTCTTCTACGTCACCATCAAAAATTCCAAGTTTTTGACGTAATTTTTGGTCAATTTCTTCTTTAATTTGTGGGTTTTCTTTAAGGTAGGATTTAACATTTTCTTTACCTTGTCCCATTCTATCTCCATTGTATGAATACCATGCACCTGATTTATCTACAATTTCATTTTCAACACCAAGATCAATAAGTTCTCCTTCTTTAGAGATACCTTGACCATACATGATATCAACTTCTGCAACTCTAAATGGTGGCGCAACTTTATTTTTAACTACTTTAATCTTAGTTCTATTACCAACAATTTCTTGTCCTTGTTTTAATTGTTCAGCACGACGAACTTCTAATCGAACAGAGCTATAGAATTTTAACGCTCTACCACCAGGAGTTGTTTCTGGGTTACCAAACATAACACCAACTTTTTCACGAATTTGGTTAATGAAAATAGCTGTAGTGTTAGATTTAGAAATAGCACCAGATAATTTACGTAACGCTTGTGACATCAATCTAGCTTGTAAACCAACGTGTGTGTCTCCCATTTCACCTTCAATTTCAGCTTTAGGTGTTAATGCAGCTACTGAATCGACTACAACGATATCTACTGCACCACTACGAACAAAAGCTTCTGCAATTTCAAGGCCTTGTTCCCCGTGGTCAGGTTGTGAAAGATATAAATTATCAATATCCACACCTAATGCTTGTGCGTATACAGGATCTAAAGCATGTTCGGCATCAATAAATGCTGCAACGCCGCCATTTTTTTGTGTTTCAGCAATAGCATGTAATGCTACTGTTGTTTTACCAGAACTTTCTGGACCATATATCTCAATAATTCTTCCTTTAGGATAGCCACCTACTCCTAATGCGTTATCTAACGTAACTGAACCACTTGATGTACTTGAAACTCTACGGCCTTTATTATCGCCTAATTTCATTACTGCACCTTTACCAAATGATTTTTCCATATTTTTTATTACTGTATCTAGAGCTTTTTGACGTTCGTTATCCAAAGCGAGACCTCCTAAATTGGGAATGTTTTCTGTTTAATATCTTAATTCATACTATACAAGCTTTTAAATAAAATTACAAGCGATTTGCGAATATTTGTTCGTGTTATTTTATAAAACACACAAACAAAAACGAACAAACGTACTATAAAATAGTACAGAAACTAATATAATTTTATTGTTCTAGCCATTTTAATAATTTTATTAATGCATAATTTTGACTTCTGCTTCGTAATAAATTTCTATTTTGAGACATTTTAAATGATTCAATATCTAATTTATCATCATTGAGGATACCCAAATAAACATCTTTTTCATTATGCAATAAAGTAATACCCTTCTCTGTTTTAAATAAATCTTTTACATATTTAGCAGTCATATATAATTGTTCATTTATATCTAGTTCATGATCAACAAATTGTGGTGAATCTGGTAATGCGCCTTTTAATTGATCTTCTGTATCTTCATTTTTTAGACGTGTATATAATGCTCCATTGGTAACACCATCATAAATTGAAAATGTACTATTCATGTGATTCATTACAGCCGCTTCTAATGTTGTATCGTCTGAACCATAATAATATTCGCCAATGCGATTTAATACTTCTTCTTTTATTGGTTGAATTAAATCTCGACATTGCTGTTGGGTTTCAGCATTTGCTGTTAATCTGATATATACTTCATGAGAACCAGCTAGTGGCGCAATAGTAGGATTTGTTTGCTTATCAATTAAATCCATTAAGATTGTTTCTACTTTAGATTCGCCAATGCCAGCAAATTTAAGTTGTTCTGAAAAAATAACTTTATCATCATCAAGAATATATGGTAGTAATTCATTTTTAGCCATAGGTTTCATTTCTTTTGGCGGTCCGGGTAATAATACTACCTTTTTACCTTCATTTTCAACTAACATACCTGGTGCCATTCCATTTCTATTAGGAAGAACAATTGAATCTTCTATTACTAATGCTTGCTGTTTATTATTAGGTGTCATTTCTTGACCTTGGTCTTCAAAATAACTTTTAATATAATCTAATGAGGCTTCATCAGTAACTAAATCTTTGTTTAAAACTTTTGCGACTGTATGTTTCGTTAAGTCATCTTTTGTAGGTCCTAAGCCGCCTGTCAGAACAAGCATGTCAAAACGTTCTAAACCTTGACGAATAATATATTCTAAACGCTCTGGGTTGTCACCAATAACTGTATGTTCTACAACATTTTTTCCAACACCATTAAATAATTTAGACAAATATTGTCCATTAGTATTTGCAATTTGTCCTAACAGTAGTTCTGATCCAACAGCTATAATCGAAATATTCATAACACATTACTCCCCTTTAATTCTCGAATGTATTCAATATCACTATTATAAACGTTTATAATAGTAAAATCTAAGAATGAGGATTCCACATCAAACAAGATACTGAATCTGTTGTAAAATATAAAAAAACGAGTTGAAACGATACCATTTCAACTCGTTAATTATTTAATGTTTAAATACATCTCTGCCTTTGTAGAAGTATTCAATACCAGAAAGAATTGTAAAGAATACACCGATATATAATAAAACTTGTCCAATTGGGAAACCAATCCAAGTTGCTAATGGATCACCTAATAAAATCCAAATAATAGCAACCATTGTTACTGCAGTTTTAATTTTACCTAGTTGCCCTGCAGCACTTACAAAGCCTTGTTCAATTTGTAGTAATCTAAGACCTGTAACTGCAAATTCTCGTGCAATTATTATAATTGCTACAACAGAGTTAGTTAAATCTAATTGAACTAATACAATCAATGCACTAGCAACTAATAATTTATCAGCTAAAGGATCTAAAAATTTACCCATATTAGTTACTAACTGCCATTTACGTGCTAAATATCCATCGGCAAAATCACTTAATGATGCAATAAGGAAAATAATTGCTCCGATAAATAGTTCTATTTTTATATCATATCCGCCTAAAAATGACATTTTCCCAAAACCAAAATTAACTAAAGCAAATAAGATAAACACTGGTATAAGTATAACTCTGAATACCGTAATCTGATTCGGTATATTCATTTTTCAACCTCATTTCTTAATACATTTTTCTTTAAAATAATAATACTGCTAAAATCCATAAAGCTAATGTTACTAATGTAACTAAAACAATAATAGCTGCAACTTGCAATGGTTCCATAGATTTACTTCGATAAGGAGGCGCTTCTTTATTAGCGAACGAAGTTATCATGTCGTCTAATTGAATATGATGTTGGGGTATTTCATCTTGATGTGCTTGGATTAGTTGGTTGGGTTCAATATTAACAACATTGGCATACTTTCGAATGAAACCTTCAGCATAATTACTATTAGGTAATTGATTAAATTCATTGTTTTCTATTTGTTCTAGTGTATGACGTTTAAGTTGCGTTCGTTGCTCCAATTCATTAAGAGTCATTCCTAATCTTTCACGTCTACCTTTTAATACTTCGCCTATCGTTTTCAAAAATATGCCTCCTTAAATCCTATTCAAAAAATCCAAATCCTCCACCAAATGGATCACCAAAATCTAAATTATTTTTACTTTTAGTTTGAGCTGTTTGTTTCTTCATTTCTTCATATTGAATTTCCTGATCTTTATTTTCACGTAATTCAATAATATAGTCAAAATCATCCATGCTATAGTCACATGATTCAACAAATAAATCTGGATGCTCCACTACTTTCACTGAAGGAAGTGTCATTATCTCTCTAACTAAATCTTGGTGTTTCGTATTAGATTCTCGAGCTGTAACTGCTCCGTCTATAATATAAACATGGTTCGAATCATATTCGCCTTTAATTAATGAACTTCTAACTGTTTGTTTAATTAATGTTGAGCTGATAAATAACCATCGTTTATGGGCACAAACACTACCTGCAACGATTGATTCCGTTTTACCAACTCGTGGCATACCACGAATTCCGATTAATTTATGTCCTTCTTCTTTGAATAATTCTGCTAAGAAGTCAACAAGTAAACCTAAATCTTCACGTTCAAAACGAAATGTCTTTTTATCATCGGCATCCTGTTCGATATAACGACCGTGTCTAACAGCTAATCTGTCTCGCAATTCAGGTACACGTAATTTAGTTATATCGATTTCATTAATTTCTTTAACGATTTGTTCGAATCGTTGAAATTTTTCTAATTTATCAGTTTTAATTAATAATCCACGTTTACCTTGATCAACGCCATTAATAGTAACGATACTAATGCCTAACATCCCTAATAAACTCGAAACGTCTCCTAGCAAACCAGCACGATTCATTGTAATTTCGTATTCTAGATACCATTCTTTTCTTCTCTCAGCCACTGACACGAGAATCCACCCCTTGTTTAAACACAACTATAAAATAGACTATACTTTGATTAATAATACTCACATTATAACATCGAATTCAATATCATGTACTACAAAGTTCATGCAAAAATTTGGAGCTTACAAGTAGTTATTACAAATACCAACCACCGTTAACTTTTTGAATGGTGCCAGTAATACTTTTAGCCATAGGATGATATAAATATGAACAAGCATAAGCTATTTCATTAGGTGCAATCATACGGTGTTGAGGAAGTTCATCTAAAATTTGGTTGAGTTCATCTTCAGACCATTTGTCACTCATATTACCTGATACAAAACCTGGCGTAATTGCATTAACAGTCACTGATGTTTGTGATAATTCTTGACTTAATGATTTTACGAACCCTAGCTGAGCACTTTTCATTGTCGCATAAATTGTTTCCATACTCGCACCAGTTTCTCCCCAAATTGAAGAAATAACAATGATTCTTCCATTTTCACTTTGTCTCAATGTATCTACAAAATAACGACTTATTCTGATGAGTTGGTGGACGTGAATCTGATAAGTCATGTCAATTTGTTCATCAGTCATGTCTTGAAGCATACCGTATAATGCATTTCCTGCAGCATAAATAATACAATCAAGTTGCTGAATATGCCCAAATAAATGGTCTAAATTAACATTACCTGATAAATCGCATTGAATTAAATTAACTTTTTTATTTTGATACTGTGCCTTTAATTGGGTCTCATCGGACGTGTTAAATTGTAGATCGACTTCATATCCATCAATTAATAATTGTTCAACAATTGCTGTTCCTATTGAACCTGAACCACCTAATACTAGAGCTCTCATTATGGTTTAATCTCCAAGCGACTATCAACGATTTCATCTAAATTTAAATATAGTTGTGATGTCTCGTTGACACTTTCAAGCGTAATATTTTCAACAATATCTAACATATCAAAGACACTAACTCCTTCAAAGTATAGCTTTGCGTATTGATTCGCAATGTACTCAGGAGAATTAAGACTCGAAATAAATTCGCCGATAAATTGTTTTTTCAGTAATTCAAAAGCTTCAATATCTGAGAGATTACCTTGATTTTGTTTCAATTGATTTAAAAGCAATTGTTTTAATTGATCTGGATTAGTTGTGGCACTTGTAATTATAGAAAAACTATACGTCGGTTCTAAAACAAATTGATATCCAAATGTTTCATCAATTAAATCATTATTAAGTAATTCTTGATAAAATTCAGTCTCTTCTCCAAAAATAAGTTCATAGAAAAATGTCATTTCTAAATCACGTTGTACATATTTTTCAGGAGATTCTTCTAATGGTTGATTTTTAAATCCAAGCATCAATTTAGGGGATTGTAGTTTCATTTCTTCAGTTACAAAATGTTGATTCACAGATTGAGGTTCATCAATTTTAGCACGTTCGATTTCAGGTTGATTTGTTTTATCTCGCTGATTTTCATGTTCCTCTACAATATCAACAATATATTCTGGATCTACGTCACCTACAACAAAAAGTACCATATTAGATGGGTGGTAGAATGTTTCATAACATAAATATAAGTCATCTTTAGTAATGTCATAAATACTTTCAACACTACCCGCAATATCCACTCTAATTGGATGATTTGTATACATCGCTCTTAATGTATTAAACATTAATTTATAGCCAGGTTGTTCTTGATACATTTTGATTTCTTCTGCAATAATACCTTTTTCTTTATCTACAGTTTCTTTTGTAAAATAAGGCGTCTCAACCATAGTCAATAATCGTTTAATATTATTTTCTAAGTGATCAGTAGCACTAAATAAGTAACTTGTACGATCAAAACTTGTAAATGCATTCGCTTGTGCATTTTCTTCAGCAAAAGCAGTAAATAAATCTTCCTCTTCTTTTTCAAACAATTTATGTTCTAAAAAATGTGCTACGCCATCAGGGACTGTCACAAATTCATTCTGGCCAAGAGGTTTAAAACGACTATCTAGTGAGCCAAATTGAGTAGTATACGTTACAAATGTTTTTTGAAATCCAGGTTTAGGAATGACAAATAAACGTAAGCCATTTTGTAATTCATGTTCATAAACTTTTTCATCTATGACCTCATAGTAATGTTGTTTCACTACTCATTTCCCCCTTTCGTTAATACATAAATCGAATCTAAAACTGCTTCATTTACAAGATCTACGATATCTTTCTTAGTAACTTGATTTATGTTATTCAAAAAGTCTTCGTCAGTTTGTGGTTCATCTAACAGAATCTGATTATGTAATATTTCTATAATACTTTTGGGTCTATCTGTAGATTCGTGTCTTTGGGACGTAATGATTTTTTTAGCTAATTCAATTTTACCTTCTTCAAATTCACCTTTTTTAAATTTAGCGAACTCTTCTAAAATTGTTTGTTTAGCAACTTCATATTTATCTGCTGATACACCACTAAGCACAAATAGATAACCATTTTTACCATCAATTTGTGAATGAATAGAATAAGCTAAACTTTGTCTTTCACGTACCTCGTTAAATAGTACAGATGAAGGATCTCCGCCAAACATAATATTAAACACTATAAAAGCATAGTAATTATTTTTACCATAATGCGTTGGGAAACGATATCCTAAATTTAGCTTTGCTTGATCAACATCATCAGTCTCAACAATTGGATTCGGTATGTTGCTAGCATTTTCTAATTGTTTATTATCATTTGAAGTTGTCTCAAAAATAAATGGCTCAATATTAAATTTAGTATTGATTTGGTCAATAACTTGTTGTTGATTAACATTACCTACAACATAAACAGCACAATAATCATTTTGAATCATTGATTGATATGTATTATATAAGGAATTTGGAGTCACTTTAGATATTTGTTCAATTTGACCTGTTGCTAAATATTGATAAGCTTCATTTTCAAACATATTTTCTAACAATTTTAAGAATGAATATTGCGCTTTATTATCAATCATAGCTTCTATTTTTTTACTAAGTAGTGATTTTTCTTGTTTAACAAATTTTTCGTCAAATTGTTGATTATGTATTAATGGATTCCATATTAATTCATTTAATAAATCTAACCCTTGTTCAAATAATGGGGTTTGGTCTTTGAGATAGCGTTCATTTACGATTTCAAGGGAAATTGTAATAACATGTTTATCTTTAAATTTAGAAACAAAACTATTCACATAAGCGCCATAAAGTTCAGACAATCGACGATTCAAAGCCTTATCGTCTTGCCACTTTTGAGAAGCTCTTACTAATACTTTACTAAGCACTGATCGTTCAGTAATTGTTTCATAATCAAGTGGTGCCATAAATTTAAATGTTATCGTTGTAGTTTTAAATTTTTCAGTTGGCATCACATGAATATGTCTATTTTTATTATTTTGCTTTTCTTTATGCAACTACTTTACCTCCAATGACTTTATCATTATTTTTCTTTTGTAATTCTAAATTTCACTAAACTACTTTTCATATAATTTAAAGAATATAAAATCGGATTCTTTTCTTCATCATAATGTGTTACTTTGAGTAACATTAATCCTTCATGTGGTGAGGCATTAAGTAATTCTGATATATGAGGTTCATAATTAACCGCTTCTAAATCAGTTTCTGCATAAGTTACTATATGACCTGTTGCATCTTTAATTGCATTTAACATTGAACCATTACTTTCTTGGTAACCCGTACATGTTAAATAGTCCTTCGCAATTTTATCTAAACAATACACAACCGGTTGGTGATTGGCAGTTTTTAATCTTTCTATAATAGTAACTGGTTGTTTTTCGCCAATTCCTAAACGTTTAGCATCTAAAATGGTTGCTGGTTGTTCATCAAAATTTAAATATTCAGTCCCAGATTTAAAACCAGCACTTTTAATCATTTCAGTTATACTAATCAATTCATTTAAGGGATAAAAGAAAGGGGGCAGTGATTTCACACTTGTACCCTCTTCAAAATTATCAACTATCACTTGTTCAGTGATAAGTTCATTTATCCCATCATAAACATCATCTGTTTTTATTTGAAGTTCACGAGCAATTGATAAATTACTTGGTAATTTACTTCCATACTCTAACTCTCCAGATTTAATTTTATTTAAAATGTATTGTTTTACTCTATATTTAGCATTCATTTCCGACATAATTACACCTCATCTTTATCAATATCAACTAAAATTTGTCTTGGTTTACTTCCCTTTTGAGGACCTATAACTTGATTTCTCTCAAGATCATCCATGAGTCTTGATGCTCGGTTATACCCAATTCTAAACTGTCTTTGTAATAAAGATGTACTTGCTTTTTGTTTTTCTATAACAAATAAGTAGGCTTCATCATATAACGCATCTTCACTTTTCATTTCTGACTTATCTACTGGTGCATCAGGTTCCATTTCTTTAACATAATTAGCTTGTTGTTGTTCCACTACATAGTTGACTACATCCTGTACTTCTTGGTCACTTAAGAATGCACCCTGTATTCTTGTTTTAGTTGAATCACCATTTCCAACGTATAGCATATCACCTTTACCTAGTAATTTTTCAGCTCCTCCAGAACCTATAATCGTTCTTGAGTCTGTTTGTGAACTTACAGCAAAGGCAATTCTTGATGGAATATTATTTTTAATTATACCAGTAATAACATCTACGGACGGTCTTTGTGTAGCAACAATTAAATGAATACCTGCTGCACGTGCCATTTGGGTGATACGTTGAATAGCATTTTCTACTTCTTTACCAGCAACCATCATTAAATCAGCTAATTCATCTACAATTACAACAATATAAGGTAATTCTGCTTGTTTTTCATCTAATTCTTTATTTTGATTTCTAATATATTGATTATATCCTTCTATATTTCTTGTAGAAGAATGTTGGAATAAATCATAACGTCTTTCCATTTCCGCTACAATCTTTTCTAAAGCTTGTGCCGCTTTATGTGGGTTAGTTACAACTGGTATTAATAAATGCGGAATACCATTGTACACATTTAATTCTACCATTTTAGGATCAATCAACATAAGTTTAACTTCATGTGGCTTAGCATTTAATAACAAACTAGTAATTATTCCATTAATGCAAACAGACTTACCACTTCCGGTAGAACCCGCAACTAATAAATGGGGCATTTCGTTTAATTGAATAGTAATTGGATCTCCTGAGATATCTCTACCCAATCCGACTTCTAATTTATCATTAGAAGGGAATTTTTCTTCTAATACTTCTTTCAATGCAACTAAAGAGATCTTATCATTTGGCACTTCAATACCTACAGCTGAACGTCCTGGTATAGGTGCTTCAATACGTACATCCTTTGCAGCTAAAGCTAAAGCAATATCATTATGCAAATTAACGATTTTATTTACTTTCACTCCTTGTGCTGGTTGAACTTCATATTGTGTAACGGCTGGTCCGATTTTAATTTGAGTAACTTTTGCATCAACACCGAAGTTTTTCATTGTAGATTCTAAAACTTGACCTTTACGTTTAACTTCTGCTTTTGACGTTGATTGTTTCTGAGCTGGTTGCTTTAATAATGATAATGGCGGTACTACATAAGAAACATTCATTTCTTCTCCAGCTTCAGAAATAGAATTTTCATTTTGGCTATCATCATTTTCATTATTTGTTGATTGAGTTTGATGTTCTATTTCAGAACGATCATTATTCGTCTGTTGTTCTTTATTGCTTGGTGTATTGTCATTTGCTTCATGATCAAATAATCGTTTTTTACGTTTTGGTTGTACTGTCTCTTTCTCAGAATCACTATGACCATATATAGGTATATCACTGTCTTGTTGTACTTCTGGTAAATCTGTAACGTCTTTAACTACATCATTTTCTTGTGAACGATGGCGCTTTTCGATTCTTTCTGCTTTATTTTTGGCTTTTTCTTCTTTTTTAGATTTATTATTTTGTCGGTTTTCTTTTAAATTTTGAGAAGCTGATACTGTAGTAGTTTTTATACCTTCTAATATTTTTTTAGATACATCACGATGTCTTAAGTTTAATAGCAAAATAATGCTTGATGCTAAAAGTAAAATCGTAATAATGATAACACCGACAATAGAAATGAGCGGAATACAAATTTCTAGTAAATAATAGCCAATCAATCCGCCACCAAAATTTGGAAAATGATTATGTTCATATGATTTATAAACATAAGACAATACTGGTTCTCTTTCAGAAACGATACCTTTACTAAAGTGATAATATAGCTGAGCTATAAATAGTAATGCAAATTGTAATGTAATTGAACCTACTGTTCTTCTTGTTTTAGGTATTTTCTTAGAATATGTGATAAAACCTGTTGCTAATAAAATTAAAATATATGTTAAATATCGACTCATTCCGACAAAATAATTAAAGAAACTATCAATCATTCGTCCTATGATGCCTAATTGAAAAGCACCTAAAATGATTAAAATAACCACAACGATAGCAATAATATATCTTAATGGACTCTCAGTTTGCTTTTTCTTTGTGGTTGTTTTCTTTCTAGTTGTATTTGTTTTTTTCTTTGTCGGCGATTTTTTCTTTGCTTGTGGCAAATTGGTACACCTTCTTTTTATAATCTTTCATATGTATAATAAATAACTTTTGTGCCAATAATTTAAGGCTTTTTTAATAAGATGAAAGAGGCAAGGACACTTACACTCATAATAGAAACATTTCGTAAAATAAAGAATGTATTCGAATCATTCCTTATACTTACAATAGTCTATTGAAGTTCAAAGTCATATATTTCAAATGACTAAAAACAATGTGAGTATGTCCCAACCTCTTTAAATTATATTTATAATGATTATATTTCTGAAATGACTGGAATAATCATTGGACGACGTTTAGTACTTTCGAAAAGTAATTTGCTAATTTTGTCTCTCATATTTTGTTTAATATCTGACCATTCAATACGTTTTTCTTGTAATCCTGCTTCAACGATTTCACGTACTTTTTCTTCAGCTTCTTTTAATAAGTCTTCGCTTTCTCTAACGTAAACAAAACCTCTTGATTGTATTTCAGGTCCCGCTGCAATTCTGCGATTTTTAGGATCAAGTGTAACTACTGCAATAAAGATTCCGTCTTCAGCTAATAAATGGCGATCTCTTAATACAATATTACCTACATCACCGACGCCGATACCATCGATTAATATATTACCTGAAGGTACTTTTTCATTTAATACCATATTTGTACCGTCATAATTAATAACATCACCTTTTTCAACAAGGAAAATCTTTTCAGGTGCAACACCTGCTTCAGCTGCTAATTTAGCATGCGCAATTTGCATTTTAAATTCACCTTGAACAGGTATAAAGTATTCTGGTTTCATAATATTAATCATCATTTTTAGTTCTTCCATACATCCATGACTTGATGCATGAATCTTTTTATTATTAGGAATAATATGTGCACCTGCACGTACTAATTCATTTAATGTATTAGCGATAATAACTTCCATATTAGCTGATGCTGTAATTGCTAAAAATACTGAATCACCTTTTTCGATGTTAATAATTTTATGTTTTTGTTGAGCCATTTGACTTAATGCTTCTACAGGTTCACCTTGCATACCTGTTGCAATAATAATGACTTCATTTTTAGGATAATTTTCAACTTCGCTAATTGGAATAAGTAAATCTTTCGGAATATCAAAATAACCCATTTTACGTGCAATATTAAATGAACTTTCTAGTGAACGTCCTAAGAAAGATACTTTACGATTTAATTGGCTCGCAATATTTAATACTTGTTGTATTCTTATAAAGTTTGAAGCATAGCATGATACAATAAGACGTCCATTTACTTTAGCAAATGCATCGTACATGTGATGTTCAATCACGTTTTCAGGTGTATTGTATCCTGGTTTTTCAGCTTCAGTAGAGTCACTGATTAAAGCAAAGACTCCTTCTTCTCCAATTTCAGCCATACGTTTAAAGTCTGGTGAGTATTGTCCACTTAAACTTTGATCAAATTTGAATTCACCTGTGTATACAATTGAACCATAAGATGTGTGAATACAGATACCTAAACTATCGGGGATACTATGTGATGTACTAAAGAAACTAATATTCACATTTTTAAAACGCATAACTGATTCATGGTTAACTGAATAGTAACGAACTTTTTTATTAATATTACGTGATTTCATACTCTCTTTAACAAGGGCAATTGTTAATTTAGACCCGTAAACAGGAGCATCAACTTGTTCTAATATATAACTTACGGCACCCATTGCATGTTCATGTCCATGTGTTAGGAAAATGCCTTTTAATTTTTCTTTATTTTCAATGACATATTGAATGTCTGGAATTACGATATCTACGCCTAACATTTCATCTTCTGGAAACATTAAACCAGCATCAAGCATAAACATCTCATCGTCTACTTCAACGATATACATATTTTTCGCAATTTCTCCTACACCACCAAGTGGTATGATGCGAATGTCTTTATTTTTTTTCTTTATTAAACTCAAAATGTTACCTCCTATATTTTATCCCCGTCCATATATAAACTCACCATTTATTATAAGTTAAAATGGGCTTGATGTACACTATTAATCAATGTCATCACTGCTTTAATATAAAAGGTTAGCGAAATATAAAAAGATTGGAACCCTTTATAAAGATTCCAATCATTTAAACAATATTATTTTTCGTTTATAGCTTTATGTGAAGCGTTGACACGACCTTGTTTGTCAATTTCAGTTACTTTAACTTCAATTGTGTCTCCAATTTTCAACACGTCTTCTACTTTATTAATACGTTCAGTAGAAATTTGTGAGATGTGTAATAACGCATCTTTACCTGGGAATAATTCAACGAAAGCGCCGTATTTTTCAATACGTTTAACTTTAGCATTGTATACTTGACCAACTTCAGCTTCACGAGTAATTTCTTCAATTATTTCACGTGCACGATTAATCATTTCTTGATCTACTGCACCAATAAATATTTGACCGTCTTGTTCGATATCAAGTTTAACGCCTGTTTCATCAATAATTTCATTGATTTTTTTACCGCCTGGTCCAATGACATCTCTAATTTTTGATGGGTTAATATTCATTGTAACAACTTTAGGTGCATAGGCACTTAGTTCATTTCTAGGTTGATCAATAGTTTGTAACATATGATCCATAATAGCTAAACGACCTTGACGCGCTTGTTCTAAAGCTTCTTCAATCACTTCACGAGTTAAACCGTCAATTTTAATGTCCATTTGGATAGCAGTAATACCTTCTTTAGTACCTGCAACTTTAAAGTCCATGTCACCTAAAGCATCTTCCATACCTTGAATATCCGTTAAAATAGTATAACTATCTTCACGAGTAACAAGTCCCATAGCGATACCGGCAACTGGTGCTTTAATTGGCACACCTGCATCCATTAAAGCTAATGTTGAACCACAAATAGACGCTTGTGAAGATGAACCATTAGATTCTAATACTTCACTTACGATTCTTACTGTATAAGGGAAATCTGAAGTATCAGGTATGATGTGCTTAAGTGCTCTTTCACCTAATGCACCGTGACCAATTTCACGACGTCCTGGTGCTCTTACTGGACCCGTTTCACCAACTGAGAAGTTAGGGAAATTATAGTGATGCATAAAACGTTTTTCTTCTTCTGGTCCTAGGCCATCAATTAATTGATAATCTCCTAAAGCACCTAATGTTAATACTGACAATGCTTGTGTTTGTCCACGAGTGAATAAACCAGATCCATGTGCTCTAGGTAAAAGACCAACTTCAGATTCTAATGGACGAATTTCATCAGGTTTACGACCATCAGGACGAATTTTTTCGTCTGCGATTAAACGTCTTACTTCTTCTTTAACCAAATCATTTAAGATTGCATAAACTTCTTTAATTAAAGTTTCATTATCAGGATCTTCTTCATCGATAAATTCAGCAACAATGTCTTCTTTTAATGCATCTAAATTAATGTCACGTTGTTGTTTATCAAATGTTAATACAGTGTCTTTTAAACCTTTTTCTTCTGTTAAAGATTTAACCTTTTCAACAAGTGCTTCATCTCTTTCAATTGGAATAAATTCTTGTTTTTCAGGTTGAATATGGTCAATAATTTCTTGTTGGAATGCAACTAAGCGTTTAATTTCATCATGACCAAAGAAGATTGCCTCAAGCATTTCGCTTTCAGTAATTTCGCTAGCACCCGCTTCAACCATGTTAACAGCGTCTTTATGACCTGCAACTTCTAGGTCTAAACGTGATACTTCTTTCTCTGCAACAGTTGGATTGATAACATATTTTCCGTCAACATAACCCACATTTACACCAGCGATTGGTCCTTGGAATGGAATATCAGAAACACTTAATGCCATAGATGAACCTATCATTGCAGCCATTTCAGGTGAGCAATCTGGGTCTGCACTAAGTACAATGTTCATAATTTGCACATCATGTTTGTAACCTTTAGGGAATAATGGACGAATTGGTCTATCAATTAAACGTGCAGTTAAAGTTGCATCATCACCTGGACGTCCTTCTCTCTTTTTAAATCCTCCAGGAATTTTACCTGCAGCATACATTTTTTCTTCATAATTAACTGTTAATGGGAAAAAGTCACCATCACGTGGCTCTTTAGAAGCAGTTGCAGTTGATAATACAACTGTATCACCATAACGAACTAAAACAGCACCATTAGCTTGTTTGGCTAACTGTCCTGTTTCAATTGTTAATGATCTGCCAGCCCATTCAGTTTTAAAAACTTTCTTCTCTTGAGACATTATGAATCTCCTCTCTAAATTCTATTACTTATATCATATCACTTATTACTTTCAATTTATATTAGTTCTTATTTGTTAGAGAATAAAAAAAGGAAAGTACCAATCAAATGGTGCTTTCCTAATTTATTATTAAGATTAACGACGGATACCTAATGATTTAATTAATTCACGGTAACGTTGAATATCTTTACCACGTAAGTAGTTTAATAAATGTCTACGACGACCTACCATTTTTAATAATCCACGACGTGAATGGTGGTCTTTTTTGTGCTCACGTAAATGCTCGTTTAAAGCTGAGATTTCAGCAGTTAAGACAGCGATTTGTACTTCTGGAGATCCAGTGTCTGCTTCGTGAGTACGGTATTCTTTAATTAATTCATTTTTACGTTCTTGTGAAATTGCCATTATCAATTTCCTCCTTTATTGTATATACACCTTTATCCGAGTTAGGCGTCGGAGTCTCGACCTACTAAGAAAAAGGTTGTGGTTAAAACGAATCAACTCGTTTTAATCAACTTTATATATTATATGATACATCATCACCGAAATCAACTGATAATAAATATTTTGCACGCGCTTTATCATCATTCATTTGTTCAACCAATGGATCTATACCATCAAATTTTATTTCCGGTCTTAAGAAATGATGCCAATAAACAACTACACGTTCACCGTAAATATTTTCATCGAAATCGAAAATATTTACTTCGATAACTACTTCGGCTTTAGCTGGGTCATGGAAAGTTGGTTTAACACCTACATTAGCAACTCCACGGAACAGCTTTTGTTCTGCTCCGATTTCCATACTTACAGCGTATACACCTTTTTTTGGTAATAAGTAATCATCGCTAGGATGAACATTTGCAGTTGGAAAACCAATAGTACGGCCTCGTTTTTCACCTTGAACTACAGTACCTTTGATTTTATATAAGTAACCCAATTCTTCATTGGCTTTTTGTAGTTCTCCATTTTGCAATGCTTCTCTAATAGCAGTCGTTGATATTTTTTCTTCGCCTAGTTCTTGTCTACCAACTATAGTAGTGTTAAAGTCTTCTACCTCATTTAACACTGACATGTTACCTTTACCGAATTTTCCAAATGTAAAATCAAATCCTGCAATAACTTCTTTAACATTATTTTTAATAATATATTCTTCTATAAATTCTTCAGAAGTAACATTAGCAAATCTAGATGAAAAATTGATGACAATACAGTAATCAACACCATGTGCTTCAATCATGTCAATTTTATCAGAAAGTGGTGTTAAATAAGTTGTTCTTTTACGTTCTGGATTTAACACAACTGATGGATGCGGATCAAAGGTCATAACTGCTTTTTTCAATCCGTGTGATTGCGCTTGTTCATCTAAAGTTTGAAAAACTTTATCGTGCCCTTTATGCATACCATCAAAGAAACCAAACGCCATCGCAACGTTTTCATTTATTCTTTGATTTTCTTGAATTGGATGGGTAATTTCTATCACTTTCATAATAAATCTCCTTTAATTAAATACTTTTTTAGGTTTTAATTCTCCTGGTTTATCTGGATGTATGATATATATAGCCAACACTTTTTGTGATGCATTATCTACAAATACAAATTGATCATCATTAATGTTTTCGAACTGCTTTTTATAAAATTTTTGTCCGTTTAGGATGCGTTGTTTGATTTGATCATCTGTAACCATTTGTTGTGGTAAACCTTTCAAACCATATTCTATAGGAAACAATTTATCTTGTAACGAATCATGCTCATGCAAATTTTTAATATCTTCTAATGACAAACTTTGTTCTAAATTAAAGCCTCCAGATTCAATACGAGTTAATAATGACATATGAGCAGGATACCCTAGTTTAGCACCTATATCAGTAGCTAGTGTTCGTATATATGTTCCTTTACCACAACTAACTGCTATATCAAAGTGACATTCTTCCCCATCAAAACGTAATGGTGATGTACGTTTAATAATTTTTATAGTGGCTTGTCTTATTGGTCTTTCAACCGTTTCATTATTACGTGCATATTCATATAATCTTTTGCCGTTAACTTTAACGGATGAGTACATAGGTGGAATCTGTTCAATTGTACCTTCGAATTGTTTAATAACATGATCTACTTGTTGTTCAGTCAAATCAGTTTCAGTAATTGATTTATGTTCAACTGTTTCTCCTGTCTGGTCTTCTGTAGTTGTACTTCTTCCAATGGTTACTGTTGCTTCATATGCTTTCCCCATCTCCATAACATAATCGCTTACACGAGTAGCCGGTCCTACACAAATAGGCAATACGCCTGATACTTCAGGATCTAATGTTCCAGTATGACCTATTTTTTTAGTATTAAGTATTTTTCTTAACTTAAATACTACATCATGGCTAGTTAAGCCTCTTTCTTTAAATACTGGTAATATACCGTTATACATGGTTTCACACCTTTTTAATTATCAATATTAATATCCCTGGCTATTATACCACTACTAATTAGTAATATGATTTGTTTGATAGATAATTAAAATCTATTCAGTCATTTTATATGTATTTAGCCTGAGAAAAAAGTTTCCCAGGCTAAGTGTTGTCATACTATATTTATTTATCTTGTTTGTGTAAATCTTGAATCATTCGTTCGATTTTATTTCCGTATTCAATGGATTCATCATATTCAAATGATAATTCTGGAATGATACGTAATCTCATACGTGATCCAAGCTCAGATTTGATAAAGCCTTTAGCTTTTTCTAATGCTTTAAATGTGTTGTCGACTTCTTTTTTATCGCCTAAAACTGTTAAATAAACTTTTCCTTGAGATAAATCATTTGTTAATTCAACATCAGTAATTGTGATAAAACCAACACGTGGGTCTTTCACTTTATTGTTAACGATATCCATGATTTCTTTTTTCATTTGTTCGCCAACACGTTCTGCTCTCATATTGCTCATCTTTGTCACCCTTTCTAAATTTTTCTTTAGTTAAAATAAGAGGTGAGATCAAGGCAATTTTCTTTTCAGAAACTTAACGTTGTTTCAAAAAGTGTCGCCAGTCTCAACCTCGAATAAATCATTAGTATAAATTATCTTTTAATTTCAACCATTTCAAACGCTTCAATAATGTCGCCTTCTTTTAGGTCATTGTATTTTTCAATTGTAATACCACATTCATAACCTTGAGCAACTTCTTTAGCATCGTCTTTAAAACGTTTTAGTGTATCTAATTCACCTTCAAATTGTACGATACCATCACGGATAACACGTACACCTGCATTACGTGTAATCTTACCGTCAGTAACATAACTACCTGCAATTGTACCAACTTTAGATACTTTAAATGTTTGACGTACTTCTGCTTGTCCAATCACTTGTTCTTCAAATTCAGGATCAAGTAAACCTTTCATTGCTGATTCAATTTCTTCGATAACGTTATAGATAACGCGATGTAAACGCATATCTACATTATCAGCTTCAGCAGCACGTTTTGCTCCTGAATCAGGACGAACGTTAAATCCGATGATAATACCATTTGATGCATTGGCTAATGTTACGTCTGATTCATTAATCGCACCTACAGCAGTGTGAATGATACGTACGTTTACACCTTCAACATCAATTTTCATTAATGATGCAGCTAATGCTTCAACAGAACCTTGAACGTCACCTTTAATAATCACGTTTAAGTCTTTCATTTCACCTTGTTTCATTTGTTCAAACAAGTTATCTAAAGTAACATTTTTACTTTCTTGACGTTGTTGGATAACACTTTCTTCATGACGTGCTTCACCAATACGACGAGCTTGTTTTTCGTCTTTAAATACTACAAAGCGATCGCCTGCTTGAGGTACATCGTTAATACCAGTAATTTCAACTGGAGTTGATGGACCAGCAGTTTTAATACGTTGTCCTAAATCATTTACCATAGCACGAATACGTCCATACGTATTACCAACTACGATAGAATCACCTTGGTGTAATGTACCGTTTTGTACTAATAGTGATGCAGCTGGACCACGTGATTTATCTAATTCTGCTTCAATTACTGTACCTACAGCTTGTTTTTCTGGGTTAGCTTTTAATTCTTGTACTTCTGCTACTAAACCAATCATTTCTAATAAATTATCGATACCATCACCGCTTAAAGCTGAAAGTGGTACAATGATAGTATCGCCACCCCAGTCTTCAGGAATTAAACCATATTCTGTTAATTCTTGCATAACACGGTCTGGATTTGATGTTGGTTTGTCAATTTTATTAACTGCTACAATTGTTGGAACATTGGCTTCTTTCGCATGGTTAATTGCTTCAATAGTTTGAGGCATAACACCATCATCAGCAGCTACTACTAAAATTGTAATATCTGTCACTTGAGCACCACGTGCACGCATAGTAGTGAAAGCTGCGTGTCCTGGTGTATCAAGGAAAGTGATTTTTTTACCTTCATTTTCAATTTGATAAGCACCAATATGTTGAGTGATACCGCCAGCTTCACCTGCTGTTACTTTAGTGTGACGAATTGAGTCTAGTAATGTTGTTTTACCGTGGTCAACGTGTCCCATGATTGTCACTACTGCTGGACGCTCAATTGCATCTGGATCTTCTGATTCATCATCGAAATAAATTGATAAGTCTTCTTCTTCAATAACAACTTCTTCTTCGATTTCAACACCATAGTCATCTGCAATTAACTCTAATGTCTCTTGATCTAATGATTGATTAATATTTGCAACAATACCTAATAAGAATAATTTTTTAACAATACCTGAAGATTCAACATTTAACTTATCAGCTAATTCGCCAACTGTAATACCTTCTTGGTACGTAATTTTTGATGGCATTTCTTTAGGTTCTGCTTGTTGTTGGTTGTTTTGTTTTTGGTTGTTCTTTTTATTGTTTTTATTATTTTTGTTATTCTTATTATTTTTCTTATTATTGTTGTTATTTTGATTATTTTGGTTGTTTTGTTGTTTACCTTTGTTGTTTTTATTCTGACCACTTTGATTATTTGATTTATTATTATTTTGTTTCTGATTGTTTTGTTGTTTGTTTTCAGATTTTTTGTGATTATTTTGAGTATTTTTAGTGTTTTCTTTGCTTTGTTCTGGCTTGAACTTTTTGTCTAAAGCTTTAATTTGGTCGTCTTCTAAAGCTTGCATGTGATTTGACACTTCAACGTTCATACTCTTTAATTCATCTATAATCTCTTTACTCTTTAGATTTAATTCTTTCGCATATTCGTAAATTCTTTGTTTACTCATATAATCACTCCTCACGATATTCATCTATCATAGATAGCAATTTTTTGGCAAAACCTTGATCAGTTAAACCTACGTTTACCCTCTCACCTTTACCAATAGCTATCCCTAACTCTTCTCTAGTTCCAAATACCCTTAATGGCACTTTATAACTCGAAGTTTTATTTTGTATTAATTTCATAGTGTTAGGAGAAGCATCATTAGCTAATATAACTAATTTAATATTGCCTTTTTGCATATCATTGACAATAACTGATTCACCCGTTTTCACTTTGCCCGCTCTCATTGCAAGCCCTAAAAAATTAAATATCTTCTCATTCATTATTTTGGAATCTCTTCTCTATAAATTAAACGAATAACCTCTTTATAAACAGGTTCTAATTGTTCTTTTGAAGCTTTAAAATATTTTTCTAAAACTTCTTTTTGTTGTGCATTTTCTACTAATTGTACATCTTTAGAAACATAAGCACCTCGTCCTTGTTTCTTACCAGTAGCGTCAGCAAAAATTTCGCCTTCTTTATTGATCACAACTCTAATCATATCTTTTTTAGGATGCATTTCATTCGATATGATACATTTACGCATTGGAATTTTTTTCTTTTTCATGTTACATCATCACTCCAACCTATTTTTCTGTATCTTTATCTTCAACAGAAACGTCATCTGTTTCTTCTAATTCTTCATCTGTCTCAGCAGCTAATTCTGCAGTTGTTAAATTAGATTCTTCTAAATTCACATCATCAAATTCAACATCTTCGTCACCTGTATTGACTACTTCGTCCGCAATAGGTTCAGTTTCAATAACAGGATAAATACCCGCTTCACGTGCATCGCTTTCAGATTTGATATCAATTTTCCATCCAGTCAGTTTAGCAGCTAAACGTGCATTTTGACCACGTTTACCAATAGCTAATGACAATTGATAATCTGGAACGACAACAACTGTTGATTGATTTTCTTCATCAACAATGACTTCTAATACTTGTGATGGACTTAATGCATTTCTTACAAATACTTTAGGGTCTTCATTCCATTGAACGATATCAATTTTTTCTCCACCTAGTTCTTCAACAACCGCTTCTACACGTGCACCTTTAGAACCTACACATGCACCAACTGCATCGATATCAGGATTTTCAGAATAAACACTGATTTTAGAGCGATCGCCAGCTTCACGTGCAACAGATTTAACAATAACTGTACCGTCAAAGATTTCAGGTACTTCTTGTTCAAATAAACGTTTTAGTAAACCTGGATGGCTTCTTGAAACATAAATTTGAGGTCCTTTAGTTGTCTGTTCAACTTTATTAACAAATACTTTGATTCGTTCGTTTGGAATGTAACTTTCATTAGGACTTCTTTCAGCCTCAGATAATACTGCTTCAATACGGCCTAAATTTACGTATACATATCTATGATCAACACGATCAATAACACCTGTTAAAATGTCTTCTTCTTTGTCGATAAATTCATCATAAAGAATTTCTCTTTCAGCATCTCTTAAGCGTTGCATAACAGCCTGTTTTGCAGCTTGAGCACCTACGCGTCCGAAATCTTGAGGTGTTACGTCTTCTTCGTAAATGTCACCAATTTCATATGCTGGATTTTTAACTAATGCTGTACTAATATCCACTTCTTCTCTGTCATCGAATACTTCTTCAACAACTTCTTTTCTTGCTATAACTTTGAAAGTACCTTCATCCATGTTTAACTCTACTCTCACGTTTCTAGCACTATCATAGTTTTTCTTATATGCTGTAATTAAAGCTGCTTCAATTGCATCAATTAAAACTTCTCTAGGAATTTTCTTTTCCTTTTCTAAATATTCAGTAGCTAATAATAATTCATTACTTGACACGATTTTTCCTCCTCACCACATTAAAGCATTACTGCGTGACGTGCTTTTGCAATTTTATTGCGTGGTATTTCTATCGTTTTAGTTTTAGATTTTTCTTTAACTTCTATTAGTATAATATCCTCTTTGACATCTTTTAAAATACCTAACCATTCTTTTTCTTTTTCAATAGGTGCATAAAGTGATACAAAGATAGGATGTGTAATTGCATCTTTAAGTGCTTTTTCATTTTTAATAGGTCTTTCAGCACCTGGAGAAGCAACATCAAGGTAATACATTTCAGGTATAGGATCGTTTTCATCCATTGCTTCGCTGATTTTTTCAGATGCTAACGTACAATCATTTAAATCAACGCCACCATCTTTATCTATAGAAATTCTTAAAAAATGATCTTTACCTTCTTTAACATACTCAATTTCAACTAGTTCAAAGTTAAGGTCATCTAATACGGGTTGAATAATAGGTTCTACTTGTTCAGCTATTTTACTCATACAGGCCTCCCTTTTAGGCAAATAGAAAAGAGCGGGTATATGCCCACTCTTTTGCCTGAGTTACTAATTTTTTAAGCAAGATAAGTATATCATAAGTTTCACTTGTAAACAAATCACAGCATAATCACTATGGTTGTTCATTAAAATGAAATAGTTATTCTATAAATTGATTACTAAAATTAACTCTTATTTTTAATTTACATATCGAAAATTGATAATTGTGCTTTATCAGGTAAGCCTGGTAATGAACCTAAATCATCTAAGTATTCAATTACCTTTTGTGATAGACCTGCTTTTTTATTTAAGTCTTCTTTTGATAAAAATGGTCCTTCTTCTCGCGCTTCAACAATTCTCTTAGCAACGTTTTCCCCTAGTCCTGGAACAGCAATAAACGGTGGAATTAAACTGTCATCTTCAATTATGAAATCGAATGCTTGACTTTTTTCAAGACTGATAGGCTGCATGCGGTAACCACGATGTGCCATTTCATTCATAATTTCAAGAACAGTTAACACGTCTTTTTCTTTTTTGCCTAAATCCATATATCTTGAGTACATATCTTTAACTGTATTTTTAATACTTTCTTTATCTTTAATCATTGTAATTAAATCAAAATCAGATGCTCTAACAGTAAAGTATGATGCATAATAATATAGTGGATGATGCACTTTGAAATACGCAATACGAACTGCCATTAATACATAGGCAGCTGCATGGGCTTTAGGGAACATGTATTTAATCTTACGACATGAATCTAAATACCAATCTGGGACATCATTTTCTTTCATAGCTTCAACCATTTCATCAGTCAAACCACGACCTTTACGCACAAACTCCATCGTTTTGAAGGCCATAGAAGGCTCTAACCCTGCATACATTAGATACACCATAATATCATCACGACAACCAATTACTGATGATAGATCACAAATGCCTGCACGGATTAATTCTTGTGCATTACCTAACCAAACGTCTGTACCATGAGATAATCCTGAAATTTGAACTAACTCAGAGAAAGTAGTTGGCTTAGTATCTTCGAGCATTTGTCTTACGAATCCAGTACCGAATTCAGGGACGCCAAACGTACCTGTTTTACATAAAATTTCTTCTTCAGTAACGCCTAAACTTTCAGGACTACTAAAGATTTTCATCGTCTCTTTATCATCAACAGGTATCGTATGAGGATCAATGCCAGATAAATCTTGTAACATACGTATCATTGTAGGATCATCGTGTCCAAGTATATCGAGTTTCAATACATTATCATGAATTGAATGGAAATCGAAGTGTGTTGTCATCCAAGCTGAACTCTGATCATCGGCTGGATATTGTATTGGTGTAAAATCATAAATATCCATATAATCTGGAACAACGATAATACCACCAGGGTGTTGACCTGTAGTTCTCTTAACGCCTGTACAACCTTTAACTAAACGGTCAACTTCTGCGCCACGTTTGTGAATACCTTGATCATTTAAATAACCTTTAACGAAACCGAATGCTGTTTTTTCAGCAACTGTACCGATAGTACCTGCACGGAAAACTTTATCTTCACCAAACAATACTTTTGTATAGTTATGTGCATTGGGTTGGTATTCACCACTAAAGTTCAAGTCAATATCGGGTACTTTATCCCCTTTAAATCCTAAGAATGTTTCGAACGGGATATCTTGTCCTTCTTTAATTAAATCATTACCACATTGTGAACATTTCTTATCAGGTAAATCAAATCCTGAACCAACAGAACCGTCATCAAAGAACTCACTCGTTTTACAGTGCGTACAAATGTAATGAGGTGGCAATGGATTAACCTCAGTAATCTCTGTCATCGTTGCCACAAAACTTGATCCAACTGATCCACGTGAACCAACCAAATAACCATCATTTAATGATTTTTTAACTAAACGTTGTGAAATTAGATAAATAACTGAGAAACCATTACCTATAATACTATCTAATTCTTTCTCTAAACGATCAATAACTATTTGAGGTAGGTCTTCGCCGTATAACTTTTTAGCATTACTATAACTTAATTCTCGAATTTCCTCATTAGCTCCATCCATTCTCGGTGTATATAGTTTGTCTTTAATCGGAACTACACGTTCAATTCGGTCGGCTAAAGCATTAGTATTAGTTACTACGAGTTCATATGCTTTCTCTTCGCCTAAAAAGTGTAGCTCATCTAACATTTCATCAGTTGTTCTAAAATGTGCTTCTGGTAATGTCGAACGATTTAACGGATTACCTGGTTGTGAAGCAATAAGTATTTTACGTGCAATAGCATCATGTTCATATAAATAATGTGCATTGCCTGTTGCGATAACTGGGATATTCGCACTTTTACCCGCTTCTATTAATCGATTATAGATTTCATGTAATGTTTCAGTATCTCTGATAAGTTCTCGATCGATTAAATCTTGATACAATGCGGGAGGTTGTACTTCTATAAAGTCATAATATTTAGCTATTTTTTCAACTTCAGATTGATCACGTTGCATTACTGCAGTGAATAACTCACCTTCATCGCATGCAGTTCCAACAAGTATACCTTCTCTATATTCATTTAATAACGATCTAGGGATTCTAGGTGTTCTGTAATAATAAGTAACTAGCGATTCACTTACTATTTTAAATAGATTTTTCAATCCTTGTTGATTTTGTACGATTAAAGTGACGTGTGAAGGTCTTGCCCTTTTATAAGCATCTTCATTAGTTAACTTTTTATTTATATCAATATGGTTGGTTACACCTAATTCTTTCATTTGTTGCACCATTTTAATAAAAATATAAGCAGTTGCTTCGGTATCATAAATGGCTCTGTGATGTTGTGTTAAATCCACGCCATATTTTTTGGCAAGGAAATTCAAACCGTGTTTTCCGTATTCTGTATTGATTGTACGAGATAATTCTAACGTATCAATAACTCCGTTAGTTGATGGTCCAAAGCCTAATCGTTCATAACCCGTGTCAATGAATCCCATATCGAAAGAAGCATTGTGAGCTACAAATATAGCGTCGCCAACCCATTCTTTAAATTCTGTAAGTACTTCTTCAATTTCTGGAGCATCGGTTAACATGTCATCAGTAATATGTGTCAAGTTAATGATTGTCTCGGATAGTTTTTCATGTGGGTTACTGAATCTCTCAAATTTATCAATGATTTCTCCGTCTTTTACTTTAACGGCAGCTAATTCAATAATCTTATCGTATTGGTTTGATAAACCTGTAGTCTCAACGTCGAATACTACATAAGTAGCATCTTTTAAATCTCGATCAGTAGGTTTATATGCAATTGGAACGCCATCGTCTACTAACATACCTTCCATACCGTATATCATCTTAATACCATTTTTCTCAGCTGCTGCATGGGCATCTGGAAATGCTTGAACAACATTATGGTCAGTAACAGCTATAGCTTTATGTCCCCATTGAGCCGCTTGGTCAACATATCCGCCAATATTAGGAATACCATCCATTTGACTCATTGATGTATGTAAATGGAATTCAACTCTTTTTTCTGCAGCTTTATCTTTTTTAGGAGATTTTTTAATTTCTTCTATGTCAGACATCATCATAACTAGGTCTCTGACAAATGTATCTTCTTCGATACGACCTTGTGCACGTACCCATTTACCTACACTTAATGCTTTGAAATGATCTAAATCATTTTTATTTTTACGTGTAAACATTTTTAACACTAATGAATCGGTATAATCTGTTACTTTTAATTCTACAATGTGGCGTCCACTTTTTAATTCTTTTAAGTTGATATCAAAAATAACACCTTCTACAGCTACTTTAAATTCTTCTTCAATAATAGACTCTATAGAACGTAGATTTTCAACTTGAATTGGTTTACCAATTTGACACTTATCTACATCACTTTCATTATTATCTTGTTGTTTAGCTTTTTCTGCTTTCATTTTTTCTAATTTTTCAGTAGCTTCTCGTGCACTTTGTTCATCTTCTTCTTGAATATGTGCTTCTAGTGACGCTAAGTCATCATCATGATTGGTATTATCTGTTTCAAACACAATTTTATCAATATCAAATCCGCAATTTTTAAATGCTGCTATTAAACTACCATTACATGCTTTATCAAAGTGATTACGCTCGATATCATTTGATACCATTACTTTTAAAATGTTACCTGACATAATCAAACGTTTTTGTTTTAACTGACCTTTAACTTTAGGTGACAATGCTGTTTGGTCAATACAATGCCCAAAATATTTGATAGCATGTTCATCTTGATTATCAGTATTTTTTACTGTGAAATAGCATTTTACAGTAGCTATTTCTTTAAACTCTTCTACTATTGCATGATTAAAGAGTAAGTAGTCTTCATGTGATAAAAAATGCGGCAATGTAATATGAAATTCCCATGTTCTGTTTTTACTTGAGACATCAATTCTTGTTAACTCGCCTTGCTCTATGATTTCTGAATCTAACTGATTAGAAATTTTAATTTGATCAGCAAGTACTTTAAATTTTTCCTGATTTGTCATTGCCAATACGAAAACCACCTTAAATATATAATTCTCTCGAAAATTCCCATGATTAATATGATATCAATGCTACAAATTATACTGATTTATGCTATGAAGTTCAAAGCAAATTTATATTATATTATACGCTTAAATGACTTATATTTCATTGATTACATTTTGAAATTTTAAAAGAAAATAAAGGAGTGGATAAGAACTCAATTTGAATTCGTTATCACACTCCTACTCAATGCTCGAATACTAAATAATGTAAATATTTCTTATACAATATTTATTAATCGTAATTTAGTTTAATGTTAAATATAAATCTTTAATGTAATCTTCTAATTGATCAATATGAATTTCTTCACTTTCTCCTGTTGAACGTTGTTTTACTTCAACAATTCCTTCTAAAGCAAGTTTACCCACAACAACTCGAATAGGTAATCCAATTAAATCTGAATCATTAAATTTAACGCCGGCACGCTCTTGTCTATCGTCATATAATACATCATATTGCTTCATTAATTGATTATACAATTGGTCTCCAAGTTCGCGTTGGTCATCTTTTTTAGGATTAATAGTGATTAAATGTAAATCAAATGGTGTTACTGATTTAGGCCAAATAATTCCATTATCATCATTATGTTGTTCAACGATTGCACTTAACGTTCTTGATACACCAATTCCGTAACATCCCATAATAAGTGGCTGAGCTTTTCCTTGATTATCTAAGAACGTTGCGTTCATTGCTTCAGAATATTTAGTACCAAGTTTGAATACTTGTCCTACTTCAATACCTTCAGCAAATTGTGCAGCAGAACCATCAGCTAATGTTTCTCCTTCGAGAATGAATCTAAAGTCTCCAAATTCATCTACTTTAAAATCACGGTCTAATTGTACATTATCGAAGTGATATCCATCTTCATTTGCACCCACAACTAAATCAGATAAATCTTTCACAAAATAATCTGCGTAAATTTTTATATCTTTATCGTGAACTGGACCTAGTGAACCAGGATTAGCTCCCAATAAATTGACAATTTCATCTTGCGTAGCCATTTCAATATTATCAGTACCAAAATAAGCTTTTAATTTTACGTCATTTAATTCATGATGCCCTCTAACCAAGACCATTATAAATTCGCCATCTACTTTGAAAATCATTGTTTTAACAATCTCATCTAACGGTCTGTTTAAAAAGTCTGCTAATTCTTGAGATGTTTTAACACCTGGTGTAGCTATTTTTTCCATAGCTTTACCGCTTGATTCTTTAGGATTGGCATGATATACGACTTCAGCTTTCTCAATATTCGCAGCATAGTCTGTCTCGTTACTATAAACAATAGTATCTTCACCAATTTCACTTAATGCCATAAATTCGTGAGTATGACTACCACCAATAGCACCAGAATCTGCTACAACTGGACGCGCATTGATACCTACACGTTTAAAGATGCGATCATATGCGTTATACATGTCTTGATATGTTTCATCTAATGAAGCTTCATCAGCATGGAAAGAATATGCATCTTTCATAATAAATTCTCTTCCACGTAGTAAGCCAAAACGAGGACGTTTTTCGTCTCTAAATTTAGATTGAATTTGGAATAATGTTATCGGTAATCGCTTATATGATTTTAATTCATCTCTTACAAGTGATGTTACGACTTCTTCATGTGTAGGTCCTAATGCAAATTCGCGTCCATTACGGTCTTTTAAACGCATTAATTCAGGACCATAGGCACCCCAACGACCTGATTCTTCCCATAATTCAGCTTGTTGTAGCGCTGGCATTAAAATTTCTACTGCATCAACGCTTTCCATTTCTTCACGAATAATCTTAGAAATGTTATTAAGTACACGAGTTGCTAGTGGTAGATAACTATAAATTCCACTCGTACTTTGTTTAATTAAACCTGCTTTTAATAGTAATCTATGACTTAAAGCTTCTGCTTCTGCAGGTACTTCTCTCATTGTTGGTATAAAAACTTTAGATTGTTTCATAGTAACTTTGCCTCCCTATTTATAAGAAATATCGTTGTATGTCATTCCAAGTAACTAAGATCATAATAATAATTACGAAAATAGCACCGACTGCAATAATAGTCGTTTCTGCTTTTTTGTTTATAGGTTTTCTAAATATTGCTTCGTAGAAAACAAATAAAATACGTCCGCCATCTAATGCAGGTATTGGTAATAAATTCATAATCCCTAAGTTAACACTTAATAGTGCTGTATAAGTAATTAAATTAATGATACCTGATTTCACCACTGAATCCACATTATGGTATATACCAACAGGACCATTTAACATATCAAATGAAAATCCGCCTGTGAAAATACTAGCTATCATTCCGACAACAGCTGTAAATATTAAAGTGCCTGCTTTGAAGAATTGTTCAACACCCATAACTAAAGGTTTAAATACGGTGTGTTCTTTCTCTGGTATAAAACCAATTTGATAAACGGTTTCAGATTTATTTTTAGTTTGTTTGATTTCTCTTTTCTTAGGTTCTAAATCAATTGATTTAGTCTTGCCATCTCGATCAACTTTAATAGTTGTTTTAGCAGATTTATTTTTATCTAAAACCTTTTTAATATCATTGTAGTCTTTAACCTTATGATTGCCGACTTGTACAATTTTATCTCCAGCTTTTAGACCTGCTTTTTCAGCTGGTAAACCTTTTGCCAAATCTCCTACTGTTGTTGTAGGTGTACCCTGATAATAAGCTAAACCAATAAATAACACGATTGCTAAAATAAAATTGAATAATGGTCCTGCAAATAATGTTAAAAATTTAGGTAAAGGTTTTTTATGTGTGAATTGACGATCTCTTGGGGCAATTTGAATTAAACTACCATTTTCAACAAAATATGCTTTCTTAGCAATATTAAAGTGATGACGTTCTTCATCATATGAAGTAATTCCTTCAATAAATAAATTATCTTTAAAATCACATTGTTTTACTTCAATTGCTTCAATTTGTTGAAATTTGTGTTGATCATCTAAGATGATATGTGTAATTTCATCTTGTTCATTTAATTTAATTTTAACGTTCATACCAGGTTCGACAGGTGGTTCTTCAAGTCCATCTCCTGCCATACGAACGTACCCACCTACAGGTAAAATTCGTATCGTATATAACGTTTCATCTTTTCTAAAACTAAATATTTTAGGGCCCATACCAATAGCAAATTCCGGGCACATAATGCCTGCTCTTTTAGCAAAGAACATATGTCCATATTCATGAACAGTGACTAGTACACCAAATACTATGATGAACGCTAATATTGTAATTAAATAGCTCACGCGCTACACCTCAATTTTTTAAGTAATATTTCAATTTATAACTTCCATTAATAATAAGACAATAATAAAAACATTATATTACGATTACCAAATTTAGCATACAAATTTGGATAAGCATTTCAAAATTTCTAATTTTTCCATAAAAGTTATGTATAAGTTATGAAAAGGAGTTAAGAAATGATAATACATTTCAATAACTCCCCCATTATAACATTATATTTATTTGAAAATGATTGATGATATTAAATTTGAATTAAAAGAATGTTTAATAATGGTAATACAAACATAAAGCTATCAAATCTATCTAATATACCACCATGACCTGGTAAAATTCTTCCTGAATCTTTAACACCAAAATGTCTTTTAAATCCTGATTCTACTAAATCACCTAATTGACCAAACATGCTTAAAATAATAGTTACAAGCAATAGTAACCATACATTTAAGTTGAAGTCTACAAAAAATTGCATGAGTAGAGGTACTAATAAACTACAGAAAATACCACCTATAAATCCTTCAATTGTTTTATTAGGACTAATAACCGGCCATAATTTGTGTTTTCCCATTAAACGTCCAAACAAATAAGCACCAGTGTCAGTTAACCAAACAATCAAGAATGCAAATAATATATAATGTAAACCTTCAGAACGTGTTTCATAAAAATACATAAAGCCTATTCCTACGTATGCAACACTCATTAAACAAAATGCCGCATCCATAAAACTAAATCTATTTTTAGATAAAACAGTATAACTTAACACTATAAAACTCATAGCAATTAAACTTTTCAATTGAATGACTTGTACCCAATTTCCAGCATCTTGTGGCAACATAATGATAATTAATCCAATAGCACTAATAATCCCTGGAATTGATACAAATTTAATCATATTCATATTTAAAAGTTCTTTTAATGCAATTAATGCTAATAAATTAGCAAAAAGCATTAGTACTAATCCACCCTTTAATAGGATGGGCAAGAATATTAATAGAGCAATAATTGCTGTCAATGTTCTTACTTTCATACTACTTTACTCCTCACTCAATCCTCCAAAACGTCTTTGGCGAGATTGGTAAATTTTTAAACAATTTTTCAATTCTTCACCATCAAAGTCTGGCCATAATTTTTCATTAAAAATGAATTCACTGTATGAAACTTGCCAAATTAAAAAGTTACTTATTCTTTGTTCGCCAGAAGTTCGAATTAATAATTCTGGATCAGGATAATTTTGGGTCATTAAATGCTGATCTATCATCGTTTCATTAATATCATTACTATTAAGTCCATTTTCTTGAAGTTCATCAAATATCATCTTCATACTTTGGACAATTTCAGCACGACCACCGTAATTAATTGCAAAAATCAATTTCAATCCTGTGTTATTTTTTGTCTTTTCTTTGGCATGATCAATAGCTTCGATTGTTGATTTCGGTAACCCTGTTTGAAAACCAATTGTTTCTACTTTAACATTCTTTTCAATTAATTCAGGTAAAAATGTTTTTAGAAAATTAACTGGTAAATTCATAATATAGTTTACTTCACTTTCAGGTCTAGACCAATTTTCAGTGGAGAAAGCGTATAAGGTAAGATATTTGATACCGATATCACTAGCTTCTCTTGTGACTTTCTTGATTGTTTGCATACCTTCATAATGTCCTTTTATGCGAGGCATTCTGCGTTTTTTAGCCCAACGCCCATTTCCATCCATAATAATAGCAACATGTTCAGGTATATTATGTAAATCTAAATCATTAAATTGATTATTTTCACTCTTGTTATTATTTCTAAGCTTTTTAAACATGGTCTTTCCTCCGAGCCTGATCATCTCTGTAATATAGTATAAGTTGTTTAAACAATCATCTACCATTTTATCATACTCGTTTATAGCATTGAATAAGCAAATAAAAAAACTGTACCAAAGTCTTACTTGGTACAGTTTAGACTAGAATGAAAATAGCATCATTTTGTCTTTCAATTTCATCTCCAGATGTATTGTATCTGGCAAGATGAAACTATCGCATTAAAGTTTAATTACACTGACATAATGTCTTTTTCTTTATCATCTACTAATTGATCAATTTCTTTAATTGAATTATCAGTAGCTTTTTGAACATCGTCTGTTTGACTTCTTAAATCGTCTTCAGTAATGTCACCATTTTTTTCATCTTTTTTGATTTGGTCGTTTACGTCACGACGGATGTTTCTTATAGAAACTTTTGCGTCTTCACCGATTTTTTTAACTTCTTTAACTAATTCTTTACGACGTTCTTCAGTTAAAGCAGGTACAGAAATACGAATTACTTCACCGTCACTAGTTGGATTAACACCAAGGTTAGCAGCGTTTATAGCTTTTTCGATATCAGCAACAGATGATTTATCATATGGTGAAATAACAAGTAATCTTGCTTCAGGAACATTAATACTTGCTAATTGTTGCACTGGCGTTGGTGCACCATAGTAATCTACATTTACACCATTTAATAAATTAGAATTGGCTCTTCCTGCACTAATATTAGCTAATTCTTTAGATAAACTATCGATTGATTTTTGCATTCTTGATTTAGTATCTTTAATAATGTCACTCATTTTTTACACCTCGTATTATTTTGTAATTAATGTACCAATTTTATCGCCCATAACAGCACGTTTAATGTTGCCTTCTTCCATAATTGAGAACACATTTAATGGAATATTATTATCCATACAGAATGATGATGCTGTTGAGTCCATAACTTGTAATCCTTCTTGTAACATTTGAATATGTGTTAAATGTTCATATTTAACTGCATTTTTATCTACTTTAGGGTCAGCTGAATATACGCCATCAACATTATTTTTACCCATTAAAATGACATCAGCTTCGACTTCAGCTGCACGTAAAGCTGCTGTAGTATCCGTAGAGAAATAAGGATTTCCAATTCCAGCCGCAAAGATAACAACACGTTTCTTCTCTAAGTGACGAATAGCACGACGACGAATATATGGTTCTGCAACTTGTTTCATTTCGATTGAAGTTAATACTCGAGTATCGCAATCTAATTGTTCAAGGCTATCTTGTAAAGCTAAAGCGTTCATAACTGTAGCTAACATGCCCATATAGTCAGCAGTACCGCGATCCATACCTAAATCGCTTCCTGTTTTACCTCTCCAAATATTACCGCCACCAACGATGACAGCAATTTCACAATCCATTTTTGCTACTTCAGCAACTTGTTTAGCTACACTTTTAATGATCATTGGATTTATACCAAAACCTTTGTCACCTGCAAGTGCTTCACCACTAAGTTTTAAGACTACACGTTTATATTTTGAAGTTTGAGCCATTTTCTTATCCTCTCTATAGTAGAAATATGTAAAAGTATATAAGTAAAGAAGACACGGATGTCTTCTCTAAAGCAAAGTATCTACTTCACTTTGAGAAAACCTTTCAGGTGTCTTCTTTCTTGTTAACAATATGACTAATTATTTCATTTGTCCTTTAACTTCATCTGCGAAGTTTTCTTCACGTTTTTCCATACCTTCGCCTACTTCATAACGTACGAAGTCAACAAGTTTACCACCTTTAGATTTTAAGAAAGCTTCAACTGTTTCGTCTGGGTTTTTAACGAAGTTTTGGTCAACAGCACAAATTTCTTGTAAATATTTACGTAAACGACCTTCAACCATTTTTTCAACGATGTTTTCTGGTTTACCTTCGTTTAATGCTTGTTGTTTAAGTACTTCTTTTTCATGGCTAATTTCATCTTCGCTTACTTGATCAGATGAAACGTATTTAGGGTTGATTGCAGCGATATGCATAGCAACATCTTTAGCTGCTTCTTCGTCAGTAGTACCTTCAACAACTGTTAATACACCGATACGTCCACCCATGTGTAAATAAGCACCAAAAGCATCGTTATCAGTTTTAGTTCTAACTGAGAAACGACGGATACTTAATTTTTCTCCAATTGTAGAAATAGCTTCTTTCATTTTTTCGTCAACAGTTTTACCGTCTTCAAATTTAGTTTCCATTAATGCATCAACTGATTCTGCTTTTGTAGCAAGAACTTGGTTAGCAATTTCTTTAACTAAATTTTGGAAACCTTCGTTACGAGCAACGAAGTCTGTTTCTGAGTTGATTTCAACGATAGCTGCTTCGTTACCATTGATTTCAACATGTACAAGACCTTCTGCAGCGATACGATCAGCTTTTTTAGCTGCTTTAGCAATACCTTTTTCACGTAAGTAGTCGATCGCTTTATCCATATCACCATCAGTTTCAGTTAGCGCTTTTTTACAGTCCATCATACCAGCGCCAGTTTTTTCACGTAATTCTTTTACAAGTTTAGCTGAAATTGCCATTAATTATTCCTCCAGTATATATAATTCTATTATAGATATATCTAAATTCTACCATTATTGTTAGTAAAATTTCCAATACTCTATACTTTATTTTTATTTTTTAAAAAAAGGTGATAAGCATTAGTATCTTATCACCCATTTAAACTATAACTTAGTTTGATTCAACAGAAGTGTTTTCTTCAGTTGTTTCTGCTTTGTCAGATTCTTCTTTATCATCTAAATTGATGTTTTGTTCTGCAGCTACTTCTTCGTTTGATACACCTTGTTGACCTTCTAAAACAGCGTCTGCCATTTTACCAGTTAATAATTTAACGGCACGGATAGCATCGTCGTTTGCTGGGATTACATAATCAATTTCATCTGGGTCACAGTTAGTGTCAACAATACCCACGATTGGAATATTTAATTTACGTGCTTCAGCAATTGCGTTGCGCTCTTTACGAGGATCAACTACGAATAATGCTTGAGGCATAGTTTTCATATCACGAATACCGCCTAAGAATTTAATTAAACGGTCGTATTCTTTTTTAAGTTCAACAACTTCTTTTTTAGGTAATACTTCGAATAATCCGTCTTCTTCCATTTTTTCAATTTCAGAAATACGTTTGATTCGTTTTGAGATTGTTTTGTAGTTAGTTAAGATTCCACCTAACCATCTTTGGTTAACGTAGAATTGTCCAGCACGTTCTGCTTCAGCTTTAACTGATTCTTGTGCTTGTTTTTTAGTACCTACGAATAAGACTTTACCGCCATCTTCAGATACTTGTTTAATAAAGTTGTATGCTTCTTCAACTTTTTTCACTGTTTTTTGTAAGTCAATGATATAAATACCATTTCTTTCAGTGAAGATATATTTTTTCATTTTTGGGTTCCAACGACGTGTTTGGTGGCCGAAGTGAACACCAGCTTCTAACAATTGTTTCATTGATATAACTGCCATTATAAATTCCTCCTATTGGTTAATTACCTCCATAACAAACTCATATAAAGACAATAATTAAATATTGCACCCTCTATATTTACATTTATTATGTGCGTATTGGCTTCATAGCCGAAAATAAATATATCATAATTTGATGTTTAATGCAATGGCTTTCTACTGATTAGTTGAATGTAATTGAGCAACTTTTAATCTCTTAATTAATGTTAAAATCACAATCAAAAAACAACTGAGTAGATAACATAAAAAAGGTTCAGGTATAAAAGTACACTACCCAAACCTAAATTGATTTATTATTTATTTCGCTCTAATTCGTCTAAGAATTTTTCTTTTTTAACTTTTATAAATGTACCCTTCATACCTAGTGAACGTGACTCAATAACACCAGCACTTTCAAGTTTACGTAAAGCATTAACAATTACTGAACGAGTAATACCAACTCTATCAGCTACTTTAGATGCGATTAGTAATCCTTCGTTACCACCTAATTCATCAAAGATGTGTTCAATAGCTTCTTTTTCAGAATATGATAATGAATTAATCGCCATAGTAATTGAAGCTTTATCGCGTGCTTCTTTTTCTACTTCATTGTGTTTTTCACGTAAAATTTCCATTCCGATAACAGTAGCTGCATATTCACCTAAAACTAAATCGTTTTCGTTGAAATCGTCTTGTACTCTTCCTAAAACTAAGGTACCTAATCTTTCTCCTCCACCTAGTATAGGGAAAATAGTTGTTTTACTATTAATAAATACTTCTCTATTTTCTGGCGGGAATACAGTTAAAACATTATCAATATCAATATTTGATTGTGTTTCTTTTACGTCCATTAATTGATCAGTGTATTCTGCAGGGATGTGTCTATCTTCAAGCATGTGAATGATACGATCACTTTTAAGTAATTCGTTTAAACTTGATCCTAAAATTTTACCTCTTCTCGACACGATGAATACATTTGTAACTGTAACGCTACTAATTGTTTGGGCTACGTCCTTAAAATCTACTGCGATGCCTTTGTGTTTCTGTAATAAAGTGTTTAACTCTCTTGTTTTAGATAATAAGCTCATAATTTTTCTCCTTCTTTGTATATTTATAGAATAAATGCACTTAAATCTTTATTTGTTGAGATTGATTTTAATTTATCGTCTACATATTGCGGTGTAATATCAACTACAGCATTTGGCATGCTTGGTGCCTCAAATGATAAATCCTCTAACATTTTTTCTAATATTGTGTGTAATCTACGAGCACCAATATTATCTGTATCTTGGTTAACTTGATATGCGATTTCAGCTAATCGAGTAATAGCTTCGTCAGAGAAATTAACAGTTACTTCTTCTGTTTCAAGTAATGCTTCATATTGTTTAACTAGTGATAATTTAGGTTCTTTAAGAATTCTTACGAAGTCTTCGACTGATAGACTATCAAGTTCTACTCTAATTGGGAATCTACCTTGAAGTTCTGGAATTAAATCACTAGGCTTAGAAACATGGAATGCACCAGCACCAATAAATAGCATGTGTTCAGTATTTACAGTACCATATTTAGTTTGAATCATGCTACCTTCAAGGATTGGTAAGATATCTCTTTGAACACCTTGTCTTGAAACATCTTGTCCGCTATTTTGGTTATTTGTTGCCACTTTATCAATTTCATCAATAAAGATAATTCCCATTTGTTCTGCCAATTCTAATGCTTCTTGGTTTGCAGTTTCTTGATCAATTAACTCATCAGCAAAATCATCTGCTAATATTTTACGTGCTGTTTTAACTGGTACTTCACGTTCAACTTTCTTCTTAGGCATAAGTTGATTCATCATATCTTGCATTTGTTGATTTTGATTCGTTCCTAACATGCCTAATGCACCAGGATCTTGTTCAACTTTAATACGTACTTTTTCTTCTTCTAACTTACCTTCTTGAAGTTGTTGCTTGATTTCAGAACGTTTTGTTTTAATCTCTTCTGTTGGTGGTTCTTCCTCTTCTTCATTGTTCTGATTAAAATTAGGAATAGCACCACCAAAAAGTGATTCTAACGGATTGTTTCCTTGAGAAGCTTTTTTCTTCATACTTGGAACTAACAATTTAACTAGTTTGTCATTGGCTTTTTGAGTTGCTTCATCTTTAACCAATTCTTTCTTTTCATCTTTGACTAAACGAACGGATACATCTACTAAGTCTCTTACCATGCTTTCTACGTCTCGTCCTACATAGCCAACTTCAGTAAATTTAGTTGCCTCTACTTTAATAAATGGCGCACCAACAATTTTAGCCATTCTACGAGCTATTTCAGTTTTACCAACACCAGTTGGTCCAATCATTAAAATATTTTTAGGTGCAATTTCTTGTTTAGATTCTTCATCTAATAAACTTCTTCTGTATCTATTTCGTAGGGCAATGGCCACTTTTCTTTTTGCGTCATCTTGCCCGACAATATATTCATTTAATCGAGATACAATATCTTTCGGTGTTAATTTAATACCATTTGTATCCATGAATGCTTTACCTCCATATATCATAAATTACTTGAAATTAGTGTTATTTAATTTATATACAAATCAATTTGCTCGAATGATTAAATATATTTATAATGTTTCAACTATAATATTATCATTTGTGAATACACAAATGTCAGATGCAACCTTCAAACTTTCATATGCCATTTCTTCAGCAGACATATGAGTTGCATGTCTCTTAAGTGCTCTACCTGCACTTAATGCGTAATTCCCACCTGAACCTATGGCGATTAAATCATCATCAGGTGCTATAACTTCTCCTGTACCACTTACAACTAAAATAGCATCTTTATCCATAACAATTAGCATTGCCTCAAGTTGACGTAGTTGTTTATCTCCTCGCCATTCTTGCGCAAGTTCAACAGCAGCTCTTTCAAGATTTCCGCTAAATTGTTGTAATTTAGTTTCGAATTTTTCAAAAAGTGTAAATGCATCAGCAACACTACCTGCAAAGCCTGCAAGCACTTTACCATCATATAAACGTCTCACTTTTCTAGCTGTTTGTTTCATAATGACTTGTTGGCCTAATGTGACCTGTCCATCTCCTGCCATTGCAGCACCGCCATTATGTCTAACAGCATATATCGTTGTTGCATGTAATGAATTATCCATAAATCATTCTCCTTTTTTTGCTCGAGGGTGTGCATTGAGATAAACTTTTCTCAATTGTTGATTTGATACGTGCGTATATTTACCAGTTGTTGATAAATTAACATGACCTAATAAAGATTGTACTGTTCTTAAATCAGCGCCTTGATTAAGTAAATGAGTTGCAAACGTGTGTCTTAACTTATGCGGATGAATATTTGTAACACCTGACGTACGTTTGACCACATCATTAAGTACATATCTTACGCCTCTTTCTGTAATAGGCTGACCCTGCATATTAACGATTAAATAATCATGATCAACATTTTTTAAAGGTTTGAATTCCTCTAAATACCGTTCGATACTTTGTTTACAAAATTCTCCAAAAGGTATAAATCTTTCTTTATTACCTTTACCTAATACTTTGACACCAGGTAAATTCATATCTAAGTCATTTCTTTTTATATTCACTAACTCAGAAACGCGAATTCCCGTGGCATATAGTAATTCAAGTATGAGTTTATCTCTCATGCCCTTTTTATTGTCAGTATCAACTGTTTTAAATAATGCTTCCATCTCTTCTTCATAAAAAAATTGAGGAAGGTATTGTTCTTTCTTAGGATGTACAAGTTGAACAAAAGGATTAACGACCGTTTCATCTTGCGTCATCCAATATTCATAAAAAGTACGTAACGTAGAAATTTTACGTGAAACTGTAGTTCTTTTCAAATTTTTCGAATATAAAAAACTTAAATAATTTCTTGCATCTTTATATTCAAAATCATTTAAATCTAAACACTCTTGATCTAAAAAATGATTAAATTGCACTATATCGTCATGATAAGACTTTAGTGTATGATCTGAAAAATTCCGTTCAACTTTTAACATATAGAGAAACGCTTTTTGAATATCATTCAATAAATTTCGCCTCCATCATATTGAATTGTAGCATATTCGTGGTAGGGCTTACAGTGATTTGATATTCAATTCAAAATCTTTCGAGAATTGTAATGCTATATCTTTATAAGCAGTAACCAACAAAAAACTAGATAGCATTTGCCACCTAGTTCATGTACTTGAAAATTATAAAGTTTTTTTATAATTCTCAAGATATTCTAAAGCACGATTCGCTTGAGTTTCATATCTTTCTTTTTTATCTTTAATACGTTTTTCTAATGATGGTAATAATCCAAAATTAGCGTTCATCGGTTGGAAGTTCTTTTCATTCTTGGCATGAGAAATGTAATATGCCATACTACCAATCATTGTTTCTCTTGGGAAAATGACTTCACCTTTATTTAATAATTTATGTGCCAAGTTAATACCTGAGACTAAACCACTTGCAGCACTTTCAACATATCCTTCTACACCTGTCATTTGACCAGCAAAGTAAATGTTGTCATGTCCAATTAATTCATATTTTTCATTTAAAACATCTGGAGAGTTGATAAATGTGTTTCTGTGCATCACACCGTATCTAACGATATCTACGTTTTCTAAACCAGGAATTAACTTAATAACTTCTTTTTGTGCTCCCCATTTTAAATGTGTTTGGAATCCAACAATATTGTAAAGTGTGCCAGCAGCATCATCTTGTCTTAATTGCACTACTGCGAACGGTCTTTTTCCTGTTTTAGGATCTTCTAATCCAACAGGTTTCATTGGTCCAAATAACAACGTTTTACGACCACGTTCTGCCATAACTTCAAATGGCATACAACCTTCAAAGTATTTTTCTTTTTCAAATTCATTTACAGGAGCTACTTCCGCTTCTAAAACAGCGTTATAAAAACGATCAAACTCTTCTTCAGTCATAGGACAATTTAGATAAGCAGCTTCACCTTTGTCATATCTTGATTTTAAATAAACTTTATCCATATCTATACTATCTTTTTCAATGATAGGTGCTGCAGCATCATAGAAATATAGTTGATCTTTACCAGTAATGTCTACGATTTCTTTAGCTAAGTTTTCAGTTGTAAGTGGACCAGTAGCTATTATTGTATAACCCTCTGGAATACTGTGCACTTCTTGATTTAGCACTGTCACATTAGGATGATTTCTAAGTGTATCTGTAATATAACCTGCAAAATCATGTCTATCTACTGCAAGTGCACCACCAGCTGGAACTCTTGCTTTATCTGCTGCTTGAATAATAAGTGAATCCCAGCGTCGCATTTCTTCTTTTAAAACACCTACAGCATTTGTAAGTGCATTACCTCTTAACGAGTTTGAACATACAAGTTCAGCAAATTTGTCAGTGTGATGTGCAGGTGTCTGCTTAACTGGACGCATTTCTATTAAATTAACTTTAATTCCTCTTTCTGCTAATTGGTAGGCAGCTTCAGAACCAGCTAAACCTGCACCAACTACATTGACTGTTTCTGTCATGTTATTGCCTCCTGCTATTCTCATTTATATAAAATTCTAACGAGTAATTTTATTAATAAAACTATAAAAATAGCTCTCGCAATGTAATGCGTAGCTATTTTTATATAGATATCTATTTTTGTACTTCTTCTTTATAATCACAATTTGAACAAGTTACTTGGCTGCTTCTGCCTTTTTTCTTTTCAACTAAGTAATGATTACATTTTGGACAGTCTCTACCGATTGGTTTATCCCATGAAATAAATTCGCATTCTGGATAATTTGAACAACCATAGAAAATTCTGTTCTTCTTAGATTTACGTTCTACAACATCGCCATCTTTACAAGTTGGGCATTTCACGCCAATTGTTTTAACGATGGCTTTCGTATTACGACAATCTGGAAAATTAGAGCAAGCCATAAATTTACCGTAGCGACCCATTTTGATAACCATCGGAGAGCCACATACTTCACAATCTTCACCTGCAGGTTCGTCTTTGATTTCTATTTTTTCCATTTCTTCTTCGGCACGTTCAACGTCCTGTTTGAAACTATTATAAAAATCTCCAACTACTTTTCTCCAATTTGTGTCGCCTTCAGCGATTTTATCAAGAAGTGTTTCCATATTTACAGTAAATTCAACGTCAATGATTTCAGGGAAGTATTCTTTAACTTGTTCATAAACAATTTCCCCTAATTCAGTTGGCATGAATCGTTTACTATCTAATTTGACGTAATTACGTTTTTGAATTGTGTCAATTGTTGGTGCATAAGTTGATGGTCGACCAATTTTTAATTCTTCTAATGTTTTAACTAGTCTAGCCTCTGTAAATCTTGGTGGTGGTTGAGTAAAGTGTTGTGCAGGTTCAATTTGAGTGGCAGTTACTTTATCTCCCTGTTCTAATTTAGGTAATTTATTTTCTTTTTCACTATCTTGGTCATCTTTAGTTTCAACATATAATGTCATGAAACCTTTAAACTTAATTGTTTGACCATTAGCTCTAAATTTAATGTCATTTTGTGTTACATCTAAAGCGATAGTATCTAAAATTGCTGGAGCCATTTGACTTGCAACAAAACGTTCCCAAATCAATTTATATAAACGATGTTGATCACGAGTTAAGAATGGTTTCATATCATCAGGTGTTCTTAAAGTACTTGATGGTCTGATAGCTTCATGGGCATCTTGATCCCCTTGTTTACCAGTTGCTTTTCTTTTAGAAACATATTCGTTTCCGTATTTATCAATTATATAATTTTTAGCTTCAGACTTTGCTTGGTCTGAGATACGAGTTGAATCGGTACGCATATATGTTATTAGACCAACTGTACCTTGTTTCTTTAAATCAATACCTTCATAAAGCTGTTGTGCAACCATCATTGTTTTACGAGCTTTAAAATTGAGTTTACGCGCTGCCTCTTGTTGTAATGTTGATGTTGTAAATGGATTAGCTGGATTACGTGTTTTTTCTTTCTTATTCACGTTAGTGATTTCAAATTCGTCACCATCTAATGCAGCAGTGATTTTTTCAACATCATCTTTTTTATTTAGTTTATAAGGTTTGTTTTTATAATGAAGAAATTTAGCTGTGAATTTAGATTTTTTATATCTAAATTCTCCTTCTATTGTCCAATATTCTTCAGGTTTGAAGTTTCTAATTTCATTTTCTCTATCAATAACAAGTTTCAATGCTACAGATTGTACACGTCCTGCAGATAGACCTTTTTTAACTTTCTTCCATAATACAGGAGAAATATTATAACCAACTAATCTATCAAGTATACGACGTGCTTGTTGCGCATCAACTAGATCCATCTCAATACCTCTTGGGTGTTTGAAACTATCTTTTACAGCATCTTTTGTTATTTCATTAAATACTACTCTGTTTTCTTTTGAATCTTCTAATTCTAATATTTTTGATAAATGCCAAGCAATTGCTTCACCTTCGCGGTCAGGGTCACTAGCCAGGAAAACTTTTTTAGCTTTCTTAGCATGTTTCTTTAATTCTTTAACTACGGGACCTTTACCACGTATTGTTATATATTTGGGTTCATAATTATCTTCAGTGTCCACGCCCATTTGACTTCTAGGTAAATCACGAACGTGTCCCATTGAAGCGATAACTTTATATCTTTTTCCTAAATACTTTTCAATGGTTTTAGCTTTTGCAGGCGATTCAACTATGACTAAATTATCTGCCAAAGTGATTTCCCCCTTGCTAATCTAATTACTAAAGATAAATGATAAACGGTCAATTTTGTTTTTGTCAATGTTTTAATATTTTATGACGCATTTTGTTATATTTTTTAATTAACTATTTGTCTTTTTCTTTAATGATTTTAATCCATTTTATTACAGTCTAATTGCTTAATATACACTATATTCTTAAATTGAATAGTCTTGTAAGATATCATGTTCATTCACAACAATCGTTGCGCCTTCTTGATGCAATAATAAATTCCCTTTTGTTGAGGTATCAAATATTTTTCCTGGTAATACATAGACATTTCGATTTTGTTCAAGTGCACAATCTATAGTAATACGACTTCCACTTCTTTCATTAGCTTCTGTTAATAAAACACCTTTTGATAAACCACTAATCAATCTGTTCCTTGCAGGAAATTTATATTTCGCTATTGGAGAAAATGGTGGATATTCGCTAATAACAATACCTTGTTCTTCAATTTTCTTTCTAAGTGAAAAAGTAGATTTTGGATAATGATGTGTATGTCCATAACCTAATACAGCAATTGTAGGCAAATAGGCATTCAATGTCTGTTGATGTGCCTCACTATCTGCTCCTGCAGCAAGACCAGATACAATTGTAAGTTGAGCTCTTTTAAATGAAGGAAAAAGATAATTAAGTGCTTGGCTTGTATAGTTTGTACACTTTCTAGCACCAACTATAGCTAAAGTTTTATCGTTTTTTAAAATGTCTTTATTACCCTTATAAAATAAGACAAAAGGATAATCATAAATTTCTTTTAATAAATAGGGATAATCTTTATCAAAATAGGTGATATAGTTGATATCTAATTGTCGAAGAACTTTCATAATTTCATTATATTGAAATTGTTTGTAGTCAAGGAACTTAGGCAATAATCGTGGCTGGTATTGAGTAATCCAACAATGTAATAACGATTCTTGTTCATAATCATTAACATGAAAGAGCTGTGGATAATATTGGTTGAGTTGATGTATTTGTGAAGTAGTAAACTGAGCCCAGTATAATTTAAGTAAAAAATGTTTGTTCAAAATCATTGCTCCTTTAATTAAATTATACACAGAAACAACTTGCTTTTGTGTTACAGTTCATAAACATATAAATGGAAAATGTAATTCAATTTTAAGAAGTAAAATTTTAACCATTGTAAATTTTTAAAATCTTCATTAACTTCTATAAAAAAGCTCCCAATATCTTGATAAACAGTGGGAACTTTTTTAATTATAGTTTTGTGTTACTATTTATTGTTTCAAATTGTATATTTTATATAATAGTGGTCGTACAGGTATAATAAAGTCTCCGATTAATTCTTCAATATGTGTATTAAATCCCTTTTTAAATTGTTGAACGCCATAATCTTCAGCATCTAATCCAAACTTCCCGGTTATCCCATAAAAATTATACCGATTAATTTTATGTTCTTTTGCATATCTAATCATTTCCCATTGTAATCTATAAGCACCCATATATTCATTATACTTAGGATTAGAGCCACTAGATAAGTAATAAACTTCATCCTTAGTACAAATAAATAACGCAGCTGCTAAGTCTAAAATTTTTCCATCCCTTTTAATTAATTTCCTAGTTCTGAATATTTTCTTCTCGACGCTTATTTTTTGTGATTCTAATTGAGATAATAATGTCTTATTTTTCTTTGAATTTGGATATTTAATTAATATACTTTTAGAGTTTTCAATTTGTTTTTCAATTGTTAATATTTTTTCTTGTAAAATATCTAGATATTCTATTAAATCTATATAAGCTAATTTAATCATTGCATCTTCTTTATATATATCTAGCATTTGTTTAAAATATTCTTCTTCTCTAAACTTAAATCCATGCTTTTTTTCGGCCATTTGGAATAATCTATAAAATTTAGAAATTTCATTAATAGATAACGTTCTAACTTTTACACCAATTTCAATTGTTTTTAGAACATTGCGTCGCGTTTGATAATTCATATCTTTTAATAATTGCTGTTCAGATTTATCATCAATATTTAAAACTGACATCCAACGAATCTGGCTCATGTTTGAATATCCGATACTATAACCTTGGTGTAAATATCCTAGATTTCGGAGCGCATTCATTATCTGTTCATTATTATAATGCTTAATTATTTTTCCGTCAGGATTTCTTATGTTTTCTATAATATAAGGGTCCACCAAAACATATACACCTTTATGCTTCCATGTATACACCTTCAAATTTTCAAAGAAATAATTGAGTAATGATAAATTGTCATAATCTAATATGGGACCTCGATGAGTATAAAAATACTTATAATACCTTAGTATGCGTGCTTCTGTAAGTACGCATGCAGCTAAGACTTTATTATTATCATCTTTCACCCCAACTATATGTGAATCATTATTATTTTTTTGCCTATAATCATATAGTTTCAATGACTGAGTATAGTGTTTAAAATGAGATTGAGCAAATTCATCAAATTCTTCTCTAGTTAAAATAGTAAATTTCATTAAAATTAACCTACTTTCTAGATAATTAAATTATGCTTTTTTAAATGGTCGTATGAAAATCATATCGTAATCATAATCATGAACAACTTTATGTGCTACTTCAGTTTTACGCCAACCACCTAAATTCCAATTTTGATCTAAACTTTGAAATTTCATTAATTTACCATCATAATCACCATTTAACACAATTGCGGTATGACCAAATCCTCCACCATATCTCCCACTAAATACAACGATATCTCCTGGTTCTGCTTTAAAAGATGGTGTATTATGATAAATTTTAGCTTCCCCATTAAAATTATTAGCATATGGAATATCTTTAGCTCCATAACCTTTAAGTCCATGTCCATAAAGATGGTTCCAATATACATTAACTAAATCAAAACATTGCCACCCATAACTACCATCAAAATCCCAACCTTTATTCTCCAATGTCTTTAAATAATCAAGTGTAGTTGAATTATTTTTAGGTTGTATTTTTTTCTTTGGCTCGATAAGAGGTGTCATCGGGACTTTCAATTTTTGCCCAATAAAAATTAAATTTGGATTAGATATATTATTTGAATTTTGCAAATTAGTAACTGTAGTCTTGTATTTTAAAGCTATCGCACTAAGTGTATCACCACTTTTAACAGTATAAATTTGTGTACTCGGTGCGGCTCTAAAGAAATAGCCGCCAGAACCATAAGAGTTATTTTTATTTGATTTATCAATATGAGTAGTTGAGATAACTGAATTTTCAGATTTTTTTAAATTCTAAATTCTCAATCTTCTTTTGACCATTTTGTAAGTTTAAGTTTTTTATTTCATTATTGTATCTAACATTTTCTGTTACTTATTTATTTTTTTGGACTTTAATACTATTTTCAGATGTATCGATATTGGATTTATTAATAACCTGATTATTGGAATTTGATTTTTCTTTAGTTACTACATTTATATTCGTATTTTCTTCAATAATATTTTGTAAGTGATTTTCTTCTCCTCTTAAAACGTTAACTTGATTTGTATTTATAATATTTATATTATTAGTGTTATTTTTTTCTTTTAAAGTTATTTTTTGTTCTTCACTAAGTTGATTATTATTAATTTCATCGGCACTTGCCGTGTTAGAAATCCCTATTAACATAAAAGAACCAATTGCTAATGAAAATACTCCTAAACTAATTTTTCTGATTGAAAGTCGCAAATTAATATGATTGAAATTATACATGATGTTACACTCCTGTTGTTAAATATATTATATAAATAATATATCATTTTACACAACTTATTGTAAATGTTTTTTATAAAATAAATAACCTAGGGCTACAAAGAACCCTAGGTTTATCAATTAAAATTATTTAATAGTTAATAATTCTTCGTAAATGCCTGCTTCTTTAGCTGCATCAATTAAAGTTGTACCGATTTCTGAAGGTGTATCTGCAGTGTGTACACCACAGATGTTAAGTGTTTTAATTTTTTCTTCAGCAGTACCTTTACCACCAGAAATAATCGCACCAGCATGACCCATACGTTTTCCTGGAGGTGCTGTTTGACCACCAATGAATCCAACTACAGGTTTATCCATATTTTCTTTAATCCATTGAGCTGCTTCTTCTTCAGCTGTACCACCGATTTCACCAATCATTACTACAGCTTTAGTTTCAGGATCTTCATTGAAAGCTTTTAAAACATCGATGAAGTTAGTACCGTTAACTGGGTCGCCGCCAATACCTACAGCAGTTGTTTGACCAATACCTTCTTCAGTTAATTGGTGAACTGCTTCATAAGTTAATGTACCTGAACGAGATACAACACCTACGTGACCTTTTTTGTGAATGTAACCTGGCATAATACCAATTTTACATTCATCCGCTGTAATTACTCCTGGACAGTTTGGTCCTACTAAACGTGTTTTTCTACCTTGTAAATAACGTTTAACTTTAACCATGTCTACAACAGGAATATGTTCAGTAATACAAATCACCATATCTAAATCAGCATCTGCTGCTTCTAAAATTGAATCTGCAGCAAATGGTGCTGGAACGTATACTACTGATACGTTTGCTCCAGTTTCTTGTTTAGCTTCTTCAACAGTATTGAATACTGGAACACCTTCTACTACTTGTCCACCTTTACCAGGTGTTACCCCTGCGACAATTTGTGTTCCATAATCTAACATTTGTTTCGTATGGAAAAGGGCAGTAGACCCTGTAATACCTTGTACCATTACTTTTGTATTTTTATCTATAAATACACTCATCTTAGTGTTCCCATCCTTTCCTTATGATTCTTTAACAAGTTTAACAATTTTTTGAGCGCCGTCAGCCATAGTTGATGCTGGCTCAATTGCTAAACCTGAATCATTTAAGATTTCTTTACCACGTTCTACGTTAGTACCTTCTAAACGTACTACAAGTGGTAAAGTTAACTCTACTTCTTTAACTGCTGCAACGATACCTTCAGCGATAACATCACATTTCATAATTCCACCGAAGATATTTACAAAGATACCTTTAACATTTTCGTCACCTAAAATGATTTTGAATGCTTCAGTAACTTTTTCTTTAGTAGCGCCACCACCACAGTCTAAGAAGTTAGCTGGATTTCCACCAAAATGATTGATTGTATCCATAGTAGCCATGGCAAGTCCTGCACCATTAACCATACAACCAATATCACCATCTAATGCAATATATGATAAATCATATTTAGATGCTTCGATTTCTTTTGGATCTTCTTCTTCTAAATCTCTTAATTCCATAATGTCTTTATGTCTGAATAAAGCATTGTCATCGAAGTTTAATTTAGCATCTAATGCTAAAACTTCACCGTCACCAGTTGTTACTAGTGGGTTAATTTCAACGATTGAACAATCTTTTTCAATAAATACATTGTAAAGTGACATTAAAAATTTAGCAGCTTTACCAATTGATTCTTTAGGAATATTGATATTGAAAGCAATTCTACGTGCTTGATAAGGTGATAATCCTACAACAGGATCAATTGTTTCTTTAAAGATTTTTTCAGGAGTTTTAGCAGCTACTTCTTCAATTTCAGTACCGCCTTCTTCTGATGCCATTAAAGTAACACTATCAGTAGCACGATCAATTACAAATCCTACATAATATTCTTTTTGAATGTCGCAACCTTGTTCGATATATAAGCGTTTAACTTCTTTACCTTCAGGTCCTGTTTGATGTGTAACTAATTGTTTACCTAATAATTCATTAGCGTAAGTTTCAACTTCAGATAGTGATTTAGCAATTTTTACACCGCCTGCTTTACCTCTACCCCCAGCGTGTATTTGTGCTTTAACCACGTATACATCTGAATCTAATTCTTTCGCTTTTTCCACCGCTTCTTCAGCAGTAAATGCTACTCGTCCTTCTGGAACGGCTACGCCCATTGAACGAAATATTTCTTTACCTTGATACTCGTGGATATTCATCTTCCATCCTCCTGTTTCTTAGGTTAAGTTCCTTTTCAATTATAAAAAATGAAAGCGTTATTGTAAACTGATACCACTCTTTTTTTGCAATTAATTTAAAATTCAAACTATTATTTGATTGATTTAATAGGTTCAAACGTTTTTCGGTGTTCTTTTATAACGCCATATTCTTCTATACCCTTAAGGTGTTCTTTAGTACCATAACCAACGTTATTTTCAAATCCATATCCTGGAAATTGCTCAGCTAATTCTTTCATATAGTTATCTCGATGTTCTTTAGCCATAATACTTGCTGCTGCAATTGATACACTTTTAGCATCACCTTTAATAATAGACGTCTGGTTAATTTCGTTATCTAATTTCATCGCATCAATTAATAAATGTGTGGGTTTTAATTTTAAATTGTCTATTGCGCGTTGCATGGCGATTTGTGTCGCTTTATATATATTGAATTGATCAATTTCTTCTGCTGTTGCAACACCATAAGCGTATTCAGTAACACCATCTATTAATTGTTGGTTTAATTTTGCTCTATTTTTAGCAGATACCTTTTTAGAGTCATTAAGGCCTAGATAATTATGGTCATTATTCAAAATCACTGCACAAGCTACAACTGGTCCAGCAAGTGGACCTCTGCCCACTTCATCGATGCCACAAATAACTTCGTCGGCATTATTTGCTAACAATTCATTTTCATAGAAAGTCATCTCATGATATTGTTCTATGAGTTGTAATTCTTTTTCTAATTGCTTTTTACGACTAGCAATTGCTTGCTGTACACCTTTTCGATTATCCAAATTAGCTTCATGTTGTTCTAGTTCTTCAATCGTATCAATTTGTTCAAGCAACTGCTTCATTTCTTTAATCGTTTTAGACATGTTCAATGTCACTCTTCATTTCTTTAAATATATCAAAGCAATATGTGCCGATTTTAGCATTTCTAATTTCATAAATAATTAACTCAATAACCGCTTCATAATCCACTTCATTACCCTTTTGTAATAAACCTCTTCGACGTCCAATTGCATCAAACCACTCTAATATTTCTGCATCTTCATCCACTTCAATATTGTAATGTGATTTTAAACCAACTAAATCTTTTTTAATCATAAATTGAAGTCCATAAATAGCTACTTCATCTAAGTGAACGATGCTATCTTTAATTGCACCAGTTAGACTTAGTTTCTTCCCTACTTCTTCATCTTCGAATTTTGGCCATAAAATTCCGGGTGTATCTAATAATTGTAACGAGTTTCCTACTTTAATCCATTGTTGTTGTTTCGTAACTCCAGGTTTATTACCAGTTTGAGCAATGCTTCGGTTCGCTAGTTTATTAATTAGCGTTGACTTACCTACATTAGGAATACCAACTATCATGGCACGTATTGCTCTAGGTCTTAATCCTTTTGCTTTTTCTCGATCGAACTTTTCTTTCGTCGCTTGTATTGCTGCTTTTTCAACATCTTTTAAATTTTTACCATGTTTAGCGTCGACAGCTACTGGATAGTAACCTTTATTTTCAAAGAATTGTTCCCATTTTTCCAATTCCTTTAAGTTAGTCATGTCTTTTTTATTTAAAATAACTACTCTTGGCTTTTGTTTTATTACTTCATCAATCATTGGGTTTCTTGAACTATAAGGAATACGTGCATCTACAAGTTCAAATACAACGTCTACTTTCTTCAATTGTTCGCTTACTTCCCTTTTAGCTTTGGCCATGTGGCCAGGATACCATTGTATTGTCATTGTCATCACCTTTCATCAATACTTTTCATCTTTTACATTGTATAAATTATACTCTAACATCTTCTCATAAACTAGGTTTAGTTTAACACGCGAACTATAATAACTTGTTTTTAAATATTTTAGCGATTCTATACTTTAAGATTCTGTAAAATAGTTTAAATTAAAGTATAAATACTTTTCATCGTCATTACTATCCCCTACAATTTGGGAATAGTCATAAAAAATTATAATCAAGATAAATATATGGAGTAGGAGTCAGTCATGAAAAAATTTCTCAAATACTCACTTATTTTCTTCTTTCTATCATTAATTGGTCATAGTTATGTTATTTATAAATTCTATCATGACGGCATACTATTTACTGGACCTAATGATGGTATGGAACAAATGGTACCTATCCAGATGTACTTATTTAATCAATGGAGTCATGGTAATTGGTTTTATTCATCTGACTTTGGAATAGGTGGAGATTTCTTTACAGATTTAAGTTATTACTTTTCAACCAATATTATATTCATTATCAATGTTTTAGTAATTATGCTATTAAAGCTATTCATACATATTGATACTACACAATTATTATTTTGGATGAACAATGCGCTTATCGTTTCAATTTTCAAAGCAAGTTTAGCGCTTTATTGTACATATTTATATGCAAAGCACTTAACAAAAAATCACATCATTAGCATGTTAATGGCATTTTTATTTGTAATTTCACCTTTGTATTTCAGATTTACAGTATACTGGCCGTTTTTCAGTGATGTATTTATTTGGATGCCATTATTGTTATATTCGATTGAACGATTTTTTAAAACTAAAAAAATAGGTTTATTTATAACATCAATGACATTGATATTAATTAATAATTTTTACTTTGCTTATTACTTACTCATTATCGGTGCAGGATATATTATCATTCGAATCTTGTTTAAACATGACAATGATAAAGTTTCACGTAAACAAGCATTTTTGATTTTCATCATAAGTGGGATCTTATCTTTAGGAAATAGCTTATTTATTTTCTATCATAGTGTGCAAGGTTATTTAGGTAATCGACGTATTCCATTTACAGGAAAAGTGCCTCGTTTTGAACATCTAGATGCAAATACAAATTTATTTTTTGATAATTATCTTATTGTCATTTTATTTATTACGATTCAAGCTATTTTATCCTTTAAATTATATAAACATTTTTATTATCGTTTATTTGCTATTCTAACTTTTGTATTTATTTTATTTAATTTTGTACCGTTCATAGACCAGTTATTTAATGGATTCTCTGCCCCACAAAAAAGATGGCAGTTTATCATTGCATTTAATTCAGCTATGTTAATAGGACTTTATGTTAAATATTTTAAAACTGTAAAAATTAAATCTTATCTTCTAACAAATATTATTGCGCAAAGCGTCGTATTTACTAGTGCCTTCGCCTATCATACTTATGTTGCATGGATGATATTTGTACCTATAGTTTCTCTTATAGGATTGTTGATTTTAGTTCTCAATGATAAAACAAGCCGTATTAAATTATCATATTTATATATTGTTGCTATAGCTTTATTAAATATCATGGTGTCATTTGTATTTATTAAAAATCAAATTTATTTTGAAGATCATAAGGATAGAGCTAATACGTTCTACTTAAATTCAAATATGTATAGTTCAGATTTACAAAGATCACTAGTTAATCAAATGAAATCATCTAAACGTGAGGATGAGCGTATCGATTGGAGAGTTAATGAGCAAGATAATACACCTATGTATCAAAATTTCAAAGGATTGAGCCTATATTCAAGCATTTTCCATCACAATATTCTAGATGATTATTATGATGATTTAAAAATTAACTTAGCAGAGGAATCATTAAGTAGGTATCAATCTACAAATGGTAGACAAAATATAGCTAGTCTTTTCTCCATTCGTTATCTCATGTTGAAAGAATATCAAGATAATGTCCCGAGCTACTTTAAAAAGGTTAAAAAAGCAGGACAATATTCAATTTATGAAAACACGCTAAATCTGCCTTCAGTTAAAGTTACAGATAACGTTTTTAATGAAAAGTCTTTAAAAACACCAATTGACCGTGAACATGCCATGTTAGATGGTGTTGTTTTAAATAAAAAAGGACAAAACTATCATAAAAAAGCAGATAATTTACTAAACAGAGTGAAAATTTCAAGCGACAATATTTCTAAATTAAAGCATCATAATATTAAAGTTACTCAAAATACAGGACATATTAAACTTCATATTCCTAAAAAATTAAGAACTCAATATACTGATTTTTACTTAACGATGAAGATCAAAAGAGGTGTTCCAGATAGCAATTATACGGTCAACGTAAATCAATATAATAACAATCGTCTATATAACGATTCTGTATACCGCACAGGTGTAGATACCCAATTATACCGTGCTCAACCAGATAAAAATGGCGATATCACGATTCAATTATCTCCTAAAGGTACATTTAACTTACAATTATTAAACCTAAATGGTGAAAATTATGATACGCTCAAAAAAGCAAAGCAACATGCAAATTTTAAAATGAATTATCAGGACATTAAAAATGGTGTGAAAGTCAATTTAGATCAGCATAATAAAGGTATTGCGACCATCAATATTCCTTATAGAAAAGGTATGAAAGCTTTCGTAGATGGTGAAAAAACAGAAGTCTATAAAGCTAATGGCATGATGACAGGAGTTCCAGTAAATAAAAATGACAAAACGATCATCATTAAATATCAACCACCTTTATGGAATACAATGATTTTTATATCAATAATTAGTATGATTGTAAGTTTGATATTTATTAAATATTTAAAATCTATAAAGAGAAAGAAGAGAAAGCATAATGTATAAAAAGATCACTTCCAATCCTTATTCATTTCTATTATTAATTATCATTGCAAGTGCTATTTTATCACTATGCATTTATCTCCCTTTCATTTATCTTTTTATTACTAAAGGAACAGTGTTTAGTGGTAATGGAGATGGATTCAGACAAATGATGCCATTTCAAATGTATTTATATGAACATTTCTCTACTTTCAAAGGATTCTATGATGAATCCTTTGGTTTAGGTGGAGATTATGTAAAAGGACTTGCCTATTATTATTCAATGTCACCTCTTATGTGGATTAACTTTGGTTGGATTTGGATTTTAGAAAAAATAGGATTAGCGCACCCACACGATATCAATTTTTGGCCTGCAAACCAATTAATAATGGCGTATGTTAGAACCGTTCTTACATTTATTTGTACATTTTATTTCTTTAGATATTTAAAATTCAAACCTACTTCAGTCATCTTAGCTACAATAATGTATTGTATTTCTACAGTTGTTATCTACTACAATTTTACATGGTCTTTTTATGGTAATTTATTAATTCTATTACCACTTTCTTTACTCTCTATGGAACGTTTCTTTAGAGAAAAGAAAATTGGACTTTTTATATTTGCCATTGGTTTGACCCTTTTTATGAATTTTTACTTTAGTTATTATCAAGCAATCGTATTAGGATTTTATTTTATTTATAGAATAATCATGACGCATCCAAAAGATATTGTGACTAGATGGCAAAAATTCTATATGCTTCTAATTGCTGTAATATTAAGTGTATTAAGCAGTATATTTGGATTGTTTACAGGACTTTCTTCATTTTTTAACAATGATAGAGCACAGAATTCTAAATTTGAAATCACTTTATTGACAGATCTTACAAACAGTAATTTTAATATTTTTTCAGATGGATTTTATATAACGATTACTTTTATAACAATTATTGCTTTATTTTCATTCAAATTATATCGTCATTATTATTTTAGATTATTTGCCATAGTGACATGGATATTATTGATTGGCTCATTATCACAATACTTTGATAGTGCATTTAATGGTTTTTCAATGCCCCAAAGACGTTGGGTTTATGCATTAACGTTATCTTCTAGCGCATTAGTTGCATTATTAATACAGCATATTAGTGAATTATCACTTAAAAAATACTTAATAGTTGCAATACCTATTAGTTTATATGGAATCATTTACTTTTTGGAAGCAAGTCATACTATTTATTGGATTCCGGTATCAATCATACTTATTGTCGTATTAGGTTTCATCATTAAAAAACCTATGCTTGCTAATCAATGGTGGCTCCAACTTTTATTAATATTACTCATTTTTCTACAACAATTAGCGATTGAACATGTGACTTTTAAGAAGACAATTGAGCCTTATCAATCAACGATGAAGGATATCAATGATCCTAGCTATAGAGGTCATACTTTAAACGATAAAATACAACAAATTAAACAATCACAGTCCAACCCATTGTCTAGAATCGATTACATGTCTTTTTACGGGTTAAATTCACCATTCATTTATCACTATAATGGGATTTCTTTATACTCAAGCATTTTTGATGGAGACATTTTGAAGTATTATGATAAGACAATGCAAATCAATATGCCAGTAGATAAAAATAGTACTTATCGTTATCTAGGCAATCGTGCAAACTTAATGGCATTATGGGGTGTAGAAGATCGACTTAGACATCCTAATGATTTAAATATCCCTTATGGATTCAAAAAGAAAGCATTAATTAACGATAGCGGTGATCAATGGATTCATTCACATAATATGATGCGTTATCCAGCTGCACATATTACAAATAAAATATATGATGCGAAAGATTTAAAATCTCCTTTAGATCAAGAACAAGCTATGCTTCAAGGTGTTGTATTTAATCAGAAAGACGATAAATCGAATACGTCTTTCAGTTCAAATCCAAATCTGTTATCACATACTAAACGTACGTTAGTTAATGCTAAACGACTTGATAATAATCATATTGAAGTTACTAAAAATAATGGAGGCATTCATCTTCAATTACCTCAATTCATTTCTAAACAATATAAAGATTTATACGTTGAAATGGATGTTGAATTATTATCACCAGATAAAAAACATACAGTAGGTGTAAATGATTACAGTCAAAACCGTAATGAGCTCACTTATAAATATCGTCGATTCGTAAGCCCAGTCACAATGCGTATTAAATCATCAGATGATTTAAATATAAAATTATCTAAAGGCAAATACCGTATTAAAGTTAAAGGTATATATGGCGAAAATTATCAAATATTAAAACAAAGTACCCAACAATTAAAGCATGTGCATATTGATAAACAACGAAATGGTTATACAATTAAAAAAGATAAAAATGACAGTGGTTATTTAGTTATGCCTATACCTTATGCTAAAGGAATGAAAGCATCTATTGATGGTCATACAGAAAAAGTTGAAAAAGCAAATGGTATCATGACAGCGATTCCTGTTAAAAAAGGACAAGAAATGATTAAACTAACTTATACACCACCTCATTTTTACTTATTAATCATTATTTCGATTATTGGTATCATCGGCAGTATAATATTTACCAAAAAATTAAATAAAAGAAATTAAAAAAGTATGAGTCTTATCAAATGTTTAAGTTGATAGGACTCACACTTTCTGTATAGATTTTTAATAACATTAAAGGATTTGTATTCACAAACGAATATATACCCATTCATACAAAAAGCCATTAAGCTATCATATTAAGATAACTTAATGGCTTTTCTAAAGTATAGTCTTCATACGTAACTACGTTATTAGTATGCTGATTAACGAATTTCTTGGATTCTAGCAGCTTTACCACGTAAATGACGTAAGTAGTATAATTTAGCACGACGTACTTTACCGCGACGTTTAACTTCGATTTTTTCGATTTTTGGAGTGTGTAATGGGAATGTACGTTCCACACCTACAACTGAAGAAATTTTACGAACTGTGAAAGTTTCTGAAATTCCTCCACCACGGCGTTTGATTACAACACCTTCGAATACTTGGATACGTTCACGTGAACCTTCAATGATACGAACGTGTACACGTAAAGTGTCACCAGGACGGAATGAAGGTAAATCTGTACGTAATTGTGATTTAGTTACTGCTTCGATTAACTTATGATTACTCATTATAAATTCTCTCCTTCAACCTATGTTCTTGCCTAGACAAATGTATAGCAGCGGATCATAGTGATTTTTAGTGCTTTTTCACACTTAAATTATGTTAGCACAACGTTAGTCGTTTTTCAATTGGTTTTTATATGTTTGTATGATTTTTTTATCTTTATCAGTCAAATCATATTGTTTTAATAAATCTGGTCGTTTATTTAATGTACGAATAATTTTCTGTTCATGACGCCACTCATCAATATGTGCGTGATTACCTGATAATAACACATCTGGTACTTTTAAACCTTTAAATTCTCGTGGTCTTGTATATTGTGGAAATTCCAATAAGCCATCTGAGAATGAATCATCTTGATGTGATTGTTCATTACCTAATACACCAGGAATGAGTCTAACAATGGCATCTGTCATCGTCATTGCAGGTAATTCCCCACCTGTTAATACATAATCACCCATAGATATTTCATCAGTGACTAAATGTTCCCTAATACGTTCGTCATATCCCTCATAGTGGCCACAGATAAACACAATGTGCTCTGCTTCACTTAATTCTTGTGCAATTGCTTGGCTAAATGGACGTCCTTGAGGACACATTAAAATAACTCGAGTATTATCTGTTCTGTTTAAGTCTTCCATTGCATTAAACACTGGCTCAGGCTTTAAGACCATACCTTGTCCACCACCAAAGGGATAATCATCAACTTGATTGTGTTTATTGATAGAATAGTCTCTAAAATTAATAGTATTCACTTCAATAATATTTTTGTCTTGAGCTCTTTTTAGTATCGAATGGTTAAGCACGCCATCAAACATCTCTGGAAAAAGTGTTAAATAATCAATTTTCATTAATCTAACAATCCTTCCATTGGCGTGATAATCACTTTTTTACCTTCAACATCTACTACTTTAACTACATCTGCAATATAAGGAATTAAATATTCTTTATCTCCTTTTACAACCCAGACATCGTTAGCTCCAGTTTCAAAAATACTTGTAATTCTACCAATAGGTTGTTCATTATCATCAAAGACAGTACAACCTATAATATCAGAATAATAAAATTCATTTTCTTCTAATTCTATTTCTTCATGGTCTCTTTCTTGGTAAAGCGTAGCACCTTTTAAATATTCGATATCATTGATATTATCAATGCCTTCAAATTTCAACATATGAAATCCTTTATGTACACGATATGATGTTATAGTTAAATCTTTTTCAGTTTGATTTAATTTAGCTGTTAACACTTCTCCTGGTTGAAAACGAGTATCTGTAAAATCAGAATTAGATTTTACTTTCACTTCTCCTTTAATTCCATGAGTATTAACGATTTGTCCTACTTCTACTTCCATTAATACTAACCTCCTTATATTGCAAGTTTATTTCATAATATCACTTTACCATTGATTAAAGTTATTAGTTATTGATTTGTTATAAGTAAGACATTGATATAAATAAAAAAGGCACCAAATAATGGCGCCCTAACTAAATTGATAGATTAGTCAATAATGACTAGAATTATTTAGTGTGTTTTTGGTCATCAAATTTTTTCAAAATACCTTCTCTTGATAAGATATTGTGAACTGTATCTGTTGGTTTAGCACCGTCTTTTAACCATTTTAATGCTAATTCTTCGTCAATTTTCACTTCTGGAGCATTAACGTGTGCTGGGTTGTAAGTACCGATTTGTTCGATGATACGACCATCACGTGGTGAACGTGCATCTGCAACTACGATACGATAGAATGGGTTTCTTTTAGAACCTAAACGAGTTAAACGAATTTTAACTGCCATTATAAAACTCTCCTTTGAACATTTCAATTTTTATTTTCTACAAGAATAAATAATAACAGGTATATAAAACTTTGTAAAGACATTTTTCTTTACCAAATCTAAATTCATGAAATGAATTGTAGATTTGGTTATGCATTAGCTTTAGCTAAGGCGTTCCTCTTCGTTACTTTTTTCTGAAAGAAAATTAGTGTTGGTTATGGGAGTGGGACAGTTAAAGTTTAATTTACAAGGGACATCAATAAACAAAATCATGTGTATTAAACAGCTTACTAAATTTTAAATAATTACAACTTTAACGTCGTCCCACCCCGGCAAGGTTGACTAGTATAGAAAAAAGCTTAAAAAGCGCATTTTCTATACAGACAACTACTGCCAATATAAGATTTTATCCCTTTATATCAATATATTTCAAACATATCTGTTCTAAATTCATAAAATGAATTGTCATAAATAGGTTCCTAATCGTACATACGATTAGGTAAGGCATTCCTCATACATAAAAAATTCCAACAGACTGAAATCTGTTGGAATATATAAAATATTAGAAAGGTAAATTCATGCCTTTTAGCATATTTTGCATTTGATTACGTTTTGCTTTTTTACCTTTACCGCCACCAGTAAATTGTTTCATCATTTTCTTCATGTCGTTAAATTGTTTCATTAAACGATTCACTTCTTGTAATGAACGTCCTGAACCTTTAGCGATACGCTTTTTACGTGATACATTTAACATTGCTGGATTTTCTCTTTCACTAGGTGTCATTGATTGGATAATCGCTTTAATATGGTCGATTTGTTTATCGCTCATATTAAGTTGATCTAATCCTTTCATCTTATTCATACCTGGAATCATTTTCATTATGTCATCCAATGGTCCAAGATTTTTAACCTGATCAAGTTGCTCTAAGAAGTCATCCAATGTAAATGATGAATCTCGCATTTTTTTCTCTAAATCTTTAGCTTTTGTTTCATCAACATCTTGTTGTGCTTTCTCAATTAAGCTTAGTACATCACCCATACCTAAAATACGAGATGCCATACGTTCTGGATGGAATAGTTCTAAACCATCTAATTTTTCACTCATACCTACAAATTTAATTGGTTTTTGAGTAACGGAACGAATTGATAGCGCAGCACCACCACGAGTGTCACCATCTAACTTAGTTAATGTTACACCCGTTACATCTAATTGATCATCAAATGATTGAGCTACATTAACAGCATCTTGACCAGTCATAGCGTCAACAACCAACATAATTTCATTAGGTTTCGCTATTTCTTTAACTTCTTGAAGTTCATTCATCAATGCTTCATCGATGTGTAAACGACCTGCCGTATCAATAATAACAAAATCTAAATGTTCTTCTTTAGCGTGTGCCAATGCGTTTTGAACAATTTGTTGAGGTTTAACTTGGTCACCTTCACTATAAACAGGTACATCCAATTGTTTACCTACTGTTTGTAATTGGTCAATGGCAGCTGGTCTGTAAATATCTCCAGCAACTAACATTGGTTTTTTATTATATTTTTTACGCATTAAAAGCGCTAATTTACCAGCAGTTGTTGTTTTACCTGCACCTTGTAAACCTACCATCATGACAACAGTTGGTGGTTTATTAGCCATTTTGATAGATGAATTTTCGCCACCCATTAAATTAGTCAATTCATCTTGAACAATTTTAATGACTTGTTGTCCAGGTGTTAATGACTGCATTACATCTGAACCTAAAGCACGTTCTGAAACAGTTTTGACGAAATCTTTAACAACTTTAAAGTTAACGTCGGCTTCTAATAATGCAAGACGCACTTCTCGCATCATTGCTTTAATATCCGCTTCGGTAACTTTACCTTTACCACGCATTCTTTGCATTGATGCTTGTAAGCGATCCGACAATCCTTCAAATGCCATAATTATTCCCTCCTCATCGTTATTCTAATTCTTCTAATTGATCTATATATTGCTTTAATAATTCTGGTTTATCAAGAGATTGTTTCATTTGATTATAAATATCTCGTCGTTGTTCAAACCTTTTGTATAATCCTAATTTAGCTTCATAATCTTCAACTAAATCGCCAGTTCTTCTTATATTATCATAAACTGCCTGTCTACTCACTTTAAAAGTATCAGCAATTTCACTTAAAGCATAATCTTGTAAATAAAATAATTCTAGATAATTTCGTTGTTTATCAGTCAAAAGTGACTGATAAAAGTCGAAGAGATAATTCATACGTAACGTTTTAACTAAATCATTTTGGCTCATTATTATTTTCCTCATGATTATCAGCTGAAACGTCACTACTTTCTTCTGGAATTTCTTCATTTTGTTCAATCATATCTGCAAATAAACCATAAACATAACTTTCGGGATTAAATGGTTGCAAGTCGTCTAATTTTTCACCTAAACCTACATATTTAACTGGTATTTTAAGTTCATTTCTAATAGCTAACACAATACCACCTTTAGCTGTACCATCTAATTTAGTTAATACGATACCTGAAACATCTGTTACCTCTTTAAATGTACGAGCTTGTGATAATGCATTTTGTCCAGTTGTGGCATCTAAACAAAGTAATGCTTCATGTGGCGCGTCTGGAACGGCTCTACCAATAACACGTTTAACTTTTTCAAGTTCTTGCATTAGGTTAGATTTATTTTGTAAACGTCCTGCTGTGTCACATATTAAAATGTCTACTTGTTTATGTTTAGCAGCATTAATTGCATCATACATTACAGCTGCAGGATCTGAACCTTCACTTTGGCTAATCACTTCTACACCAACACGTTCGCCCCAAACTTTTAATTGTTCAATAGCGCCCGCTCTAAAAGTATCACCTGCTGCAAGCATTACTTTTTTACCTTCCATTTTATAACGATATGCTAATTTACCGATTGTTGTTGTTTTACCTACACCATTAACACCAACCATTAAAATAACATTTAAACGTCCATCTTCTAAATTCATCACTTCAGATTTATCATCTTCTTGGTGATAAATTTCAACAATTTTTTCTACGATAACTTCTCGTAAATCTTCTGTCTCTTGAATGTTACGACGTTGTGCTTCAACACGTAACTCTTCAGTAAGTTGCATTACCGTATTAAAACCAACATCAGCTGTAATTAATATTTCTTCTAATGCTTCAAAGAATTCTTCATCAACTTTTCTATAACGCGCTATTAAGTTATTTAACTGTTCTTGGAAATTTTCACGAGATTTTTCTAATCCAGCTTTAAATTTCACTCCGATTTTTTGTGCTTCTATTTCTTCAAAATCTTCAATTGAAATTAATCCATCTTCATCAAAGTCAGCTTCACTTAACTTTTTAGGTTTCTTTTTAGGTTTTTCTTCTTCAATTTCATTTTGTAACCCTTGTTGTGAATCGTCAGTCTTTTTCGAAGACTCATCAATTTCTTCCTCATTGGATAATTCTTTTTCTATATCTTTTTCACTCGATCCTGAAAATTTATCTTTTAAGCGTTTAAAAAAGCTCATGCTTCTTCCTCCTTCATAACCTCATCTATTGTATTTAGGTTAACACTTACTAATTTAGATACTCCTGATTCTTGCATCGTAACACCATACAAACGATCTGAAAATTCCATCGTTCCTTTACGGTGCGTAATCACAATGAATTGCGTTTGATCAGATAACTCATTGAGATATTGAGCATATCTGATTACATTTGCTTCATCCAATGCCGCTTCGACCTCATCTAAGATTACAAATGGGGCTGACCTTACTTTTAAAATAGCGAATAATAAAGCTATTGCGCTTAATGCACGCTCTCCACCACTTAATAATGATAAATGTTGTAATTTTTTGCCAGGTGGTTGCACGATAATATCAACGCCAGCTGCTAGATAGTCATCTTCAGTGAGTTGTAACTCAGCCTTACCACCGCCGAACAGTTGTTTAAACACATTACTAAAATGATTTTGAACAGCGTGAAACGTCTCTTTAAATCGTCCTTCTACTTCTTTATCCATTTCATTAATAATTTGTTCTAATGTAGATTTTGCCTCACGCAAATCTGTTCGTTGTTCATTTAAGAAAGTATAACGTTCATTTAATTCTTCAAATTGTTCAATTGCATTTAAATTAACTGGGCCTAATTCATCAATGGACATTTTTGTTAATTTAACCTTTTTACGTAAAGAATCGATCTCTTCATCATTGTCATAAAGTGTACGTGCTCTTTCTACCGTAAGTTGATATTCATCATTAAGATGATCGATAGCATGATTGATTAATACATCTAATTTAGATTGATTTGCTTTAATATCTTGGTAATGATTTTCGATAGACAATAAATCTTGGTGGCATTCTTGAAGATTATTATCATTGTCTTCAATCATTTGATTTAAGTCAACTCGTTGTTGTTTAACTTGATCTAGTTGCTGATTTAATTCAGTTCTTTCACGTTCTTTATCCTTAATTTGTGTTCGGATTTTATCAAACGCTTGCTCACCCATCATTTCATCTGAATTAAATAATTCTATTTTTTCTTTAATAGTATCAAGTTGTTGTTCTGTACTTTGTAATTGTTTATCTAAACGTTCGATGTCTTGTTGTTGAGCTTTAATACGCTCTTTGACTACTGCTAAATCTGATTGTTTTTGATGCAGTTGTTGTTGTGTTTGTGTAGTAGATGCTTTACCTTCTTTGGATAATTTTGTATAACGCTCGATATCTTCTTCAAGTTGTTTTAATTCTGCTTTAATTTCAGCTAAATGTTGTTGCTTTTGTTCGAGTGTTTCTTTACTCTTATCACTTTGATAACCATCATTTTTTTCAAATTCAAATTCTTCATGTTCATCTTTAAGATGTGCTTCTTGTTTCTTCAGACGATCAAGTTCTAATTCATAGCCATGTGCTTTTTCTTTCAAAGTATTATAACTTTGACTGATATCAAAATATTGTTCACTTAATTTTTCAGAATGAGATTGATGGGCTTGAAATTGTTTTTCAAATTCTTGAGTCTGTTGTTGATAATCTGCTAATTGCTTGCGCATTGTTGTAAGTTCATCTTTTTGAGACAAGATGCTTTTTGTTTTACGAGCGCCACCACCTGTCATAGAACCACCAGGGTTAACTACATCTCCATCAAGTGTAACAATTCTTGTACGATAGCGAATTGATCTCGCTAAGTCATTAGCATGCTTTAAGTCTTCAACTATAATTGTATTACCCAATAAATTCTCGACAATGTTTTTATATTGAGACGATACCTTAACAGCATCTGAAGCAATATTCACAAATCCTTCTGAAGATTGTGCTGTTGATTTGATATCTGAAGCTAAATAACGCGGTTGAATTACATTTAACGGTAGAAATGTTGCTCTCCCTAAACTGCGCTGTTTTAAAAACTGTATTGCTTGGCGTCCATCTTTCTCATCTTCAACTATAATGTGTTGTAATGATGCACCTAAAGCTGTTTCGATAGCCTGTGTTAAATGGGATGGAACGTCAATAACTTCTGCTACAGCACCATGAATACCACTTAATTCTTTACCTTTAGCTTTTAATATATGTTTTACGCCATTAAAGAAATACGTATAATCCTCTTCTTGTGTTGCTAAACTATCAATACGAGATTTTAATTTCTCGTTATAACGATAAGCTTGATACAATTTATTTTCAAATTCAGACTGGTGTTGTTTCGATTGAGTCAATTGTTTCTCTACTTCTTTGATTTGTTGTTCAGTCTTTTTCATTTCTTTCAGAGTTTGATTATAATCTTTTTCAGTATTTGAAATGTTATTTTGTATTTCTTTCAATTGATTAAAAGCTTCAACTAATCTAGAATCAAGCCTTGATTTTTTAGCTTCATTTTCATTAATAGTATGCTCTAAAAAACGAATATCATTATTCACGTCTGACTGTTTAGACATCAACTCATAATATTGGTTCTTTATTTCTTCTAATTTTTCATCATGTTGTTCATCAGAAACATATAATTTAGATTCAAGTGTCTGTACTTCTTTATTTAATTCTTTTTGTTTCTGTTTTAATTGATTTAATGTATGAATTGCTTCTTCTTTTTCCTGTTGAACATTTTCTAATTGAGTCTGTAAGTTGTCTTGTTCTTCTTCAAATCTTGCATTAGTTTCTGACTGATTCTTTTTACGTTCTTCCAATACATTAAGTTGACCAGAGTATTTTTCAAATTCTTCAGTTGCCTTGACTAGGTTATAGTTTAATTGTTCAATCTGTTGGTCTAACTCTTGACGTTTACCTTTATGCTTTTGCAATAATTGATTAATTTGACTTTGTTCAGCCTCTTTATTTGCTTGTTTACCTTTTAAATCATTAAGTTGTTCGTCTAGTTGAGCGTTATCTTTTGTATATTGATCAATATCATGGACAGTAACAATTACATCACTTTTCTCCATTTCTGATGATAATTGTTTGTATTCTTTCGCTATAGCCGCTTCTTCTCTTAAAGGTTCAACGCGTCCTTCTAAATCATATAGAATGTCTTCAACACGTGTTAAATTATCTTCAGTATGATCTAATTTTTGAACGGATTCAGCTTTACGTTTTTTATATTTTAAAACTCCTGCTGATTCTTCGATAATTTGTCTTCGATCTATTGGCTTTGCATTTAAAATTTCATCAACTCTACCTTGAGAAATAATCGAAAATGCCTCTTTACCTAACCCAGAATCTAAGAACAAATCAATAATATCTTTTAATCGTGCACGATCATTATTTAAATAATACTCACTTTCACCACTACGATATAAACGTCGTGTGACTTCAACTTCTTCAGCATCAATTTGTAATTTTTTTGAATGATTATCTAATTTTAATTTAACTTCTGCATAATTTTGGGGTTTGCGATGTTCTGCACCAGAAAAAATAATATCTTCCATCTTAGAACCACGAAGTGATTTTGCAGATTGTTCACCTAAAACCCATTTAATCGCATCAGTAATATTACTTTTACCGCTACCATTTGGACCAACAATTGCTGTAACACCTTTATCAAACTGAACATCAGTATGGTCTGCAAATGACTTAAATCCTACGGCATCTATTGATTTTAAATAAACCATGCTATTCTCCTTATCCAAATCCACGTTGATTCTTACTTCGAAATCAACTTATTGTTTGATGCATATTCATGTTGATTGCATCAGTATTCAACTTATACAAATCACATAACGTTAATCTCTATTGGATGTATTTGTATGTCGTAACATTATTTGTTCTTCATCATTTTATAGGCACGTTCAGCTGCTTTTTGTTCAGATTCTTTCTTAGTTTTACCCTTACCTTCAGCAACAGCTTGCTTTTCTAATATCACTTCGGAAGTGAATAAACGGTGATGTGCTGGACCTTCTTCTTTAATCAAACGATAAGTAACGTCACCTTTGTTTTGTGTATGAACAAATTCTTGAAATTGTGTTTTGAAATCTACAACTCCATCTAGTTCATCATCTTCTACATAAGGGAAGATAATTTTTTCGGCGAATTTCCACACCGTATCTAACCCTTGATCCAAATATAAGGCACCAACAAATGCCTCAAAAGCATCAGAAATAAGGGAAGGTCTAGTTCTACCTCCAGTTTTTTCTTCACCTTTTCCTAACAAGATGAGTTCATTTAATTTAATTTTATTTGCAAATATTACAAGTGAAGGCTCACATACGATAGTCGCTCTCATTTTTGTTAAATTACCCTCTGGTAAATCTGGGTGTTTATCAAATAAATAACGTGAAACCGTCAATTCTAATACCGCATCACCTAAAAATTCTAAACGTTCATTATGAGCTAAACGATCCATATTAAAATCATTGATGAAACTAGAATGTGAAAACGCTTGTTGATATAAATCTATATTTTGATATTCAAAACCTAACTCTTGCATCTTTTGTGCAAATTGTTTTCGAAATTGATTAACCATCTCTGTCTTTTTATGATTGGTCATAAATCTTACCTCCTCAATTAATGATGCGTTAACTATAATTTTACGTGAAATTGCAATAAAACAAAAGAAAAAATCTGAGCCGACACAAAGACGACTCAGATATAGGTTTATTATTTTTCAAGACTATTGATGAATTTAACAGCATCACCAACAGTGTTGATTTTTTCAGCTTCTTCATCAGGAATTTCAGTACCAAATTCATCTTCTAATTCCATTACTAATTCAGCGATATCAAGTGAGTCAGCGCCTAAATCATCTTTGAAAGATGCATCTTCAGTTACTTTATCAGCATCTACACCTAAACGGTCAACGATGATATCTTTTACTTTATCGAAGTTTTCCACGTCGATTCACCTCCTTTAAAAGCGTCTATCCATAGACTATTATATTTTCCCATTTTAGATTCTAAAATACAAGTAGAATTTGGTCGCAAGACAGAAATTCTACTGATTTCGTTGTCTTGCACCCGCAAGGTTGACTAGATCAATCATGAACTTTGTGAAATGATTGGTCAGACAACTACTGCGTCACTTGCATTTCATGCATAGTGTTTCTTAGGGAGCAAATCTGGAATTTCCAATTCCTTAGTTTAACCCCAACTTGCATTGTTTGACGATTTTCTTTTCGAAAATCCCTGTGTTGGGGCCCCAGCACCCACAAGGTTGACTAGTTTACTAATAAGTTTTTAACGCAATTAGTGAACAGTCAACTACTGTGAACATGAGCTTTAGCTCAGGCGTTCCTTAATACTAATCGCCCCAACTTGCGTTGTCCGGCGATTTTCTTTTCGAAAATCTCTGTGTTGGGGCCCCGGCACCCGCAAGGTTGACTATAAAGTATCACTACTATTTTAATAGTTTAGTGATAATTACACATTAGTTTTAACTAATGTGTTCAATAATTTTAACTAAGTCAACTAATTTGAGCATAATCGTTACATGTACATTCCGCCATTAACATGGATAGTTTGACCAGTAATGTATTTAGCTTTGTCTGAAGCTAAGAATGCAACTGTATTAGCGATATCAGTATCTTCACCAAAACGAGCTAATGGAATTTGACCTAACATTTGTTCTTTTAAGTCATCACTTAAAGCATCTGTCATATCTGAAACAATAAATCCAGGTGCTACTGCATTAACTGTAATACCTCTTGAAGCTAGCTCACGTGCAGCTGATTTAGTTAATCCTACAACACCTGCTTTAGTTGCTACATAGTTTGCTTGACCTGGATTACCAACTGCTCCAACAACACTTGATAAGTTGATAATTGAACCACTACGTTGTCTTAACATTTGAGGCGTAACTTTTTGAATACAATTAAAGACACCTTTTAAGTTTGTGTCGATAACGTCATCCCATTCTTGTTCTTTCATACGCATAAGTAAATTGTCACGTGTGATACCTGCATTATTAACTAATACATCGACAGAACCAAATTGGCTTACGACTTCTTTAATCATAGCTTTAACTTCGTCTCCATTTGCAACATTAGCTTGAATTGCAAAACTTTCGACACCTTTTGCTTTAATTTCTGAAACGACTGCTTCTGCTTTTTCTTGATTGCCAGCATAGTTTACAGCTACATTGTAGCCCTCTTCTGCTAACTGAATTGCAATACTACGACCAATACCTCTTGAAGCACCTGTTACTAATGCACTTTTTGTCATTATTCATTCCATCCTTTCACATCTTCAAGCGTTTGAATTGAAGTTATTTTAACATCTCTATTAATTTTCTTAATAAGACCTGATAAAACTTTTCCTGGACCAATTTCGATAAAATGATCAACACCTTGATCTATTAACCATTCTGTTGATTTAATAAATTGAACTGGTGAATAAAGTTGTTTAACCATATTATGTTTAATTGCTTCTGGATCAGTTTCTCCTTCAGCATTGTAGTTTTGAACGACTGGAAATTGTGCTTCATGCCATTCGAATTGATTAATATACGCTGCAAAATCTTCTTCAATTACGTTCATCATTGAAGAATGGAATGGGCCAGAAACTGCTAATGGTAATACACGTTTAGCACCTAAAGACTTTCCTTTTTCAGCTAACTCATCAATCAAGGATTTATGTCCAGATACTACAATTTGACCTGGTGAATTAATATTAGCTGGCTCAATTAATTCATCATCTGTTGAAAGTTCTTTACAAATTTTATCAACGTCATCATAATCCAAGCCTAATACTGCTGCCATGCTACCTACACCATTGGGAAATGCTTGGGCCATTAATTCGCCACGTTTACGAACGATTTTTACTGCATCTTCAAAAGAAAGAACACCACTCGCAACTAAACTAGAATATTCACCTAAACTATGACCCATAGTGAAATCAGCATTTACATTTTCTAAAGTTTCTAATAATGCAACACTATGTGTTAATAATGCAGGTTGTGTATTTTCTGTTTCTCCTAATTTACCTTCTTCATCTGTAAACATTGTTTCTAGTAAATCAAAATCAACTGCTGCTTGTGCTTGGTTCAAAATTGTCGTAGCTTTGTCATCTACATTATATAAATCTTGAGCCATTCCGACCTTTTGTGCACCTTGTCCAGGGAATACGATTGCTGTTTTACCCATTTGAATCACCAACCATTTCTCTCATAGTTTGTACAATTTGTTGTTCTCCTGCAATTTTTGCTTGGCGAATTGCTGAATAGAATGCTTTAGCATTAGAACTACCATGTGCTTTTACAACAGTACCATCTAAACCTAATAAAACAGAACCACCATATTCTGAGTAATCCATTTTTGAAGCAAATTGATCTAAATCCTTTTTAAGAACAACTGCTGCCAATTTATTTTTGAAACTACTTAATAATGTTTCTTTCAACATTTTACCAATTGATTTAGCTGTACCTTCTAAATTTTTAAGTACCATATTACCTGTAAATCCATCGGTTACAACAACATCAACATTACCGTCCATTAATGTTTTAGCTTCTACATTACCAGTAAAGTTAAAATCTTGTTGCGCTTCCATTAATTCATAAGTTTTCTTAGTAAGTGTATTACCTTTTGCCGCTTCTGTACCAATATTTAATAATGATACTGACGGTTGTTTGATGCCTCTAATTTTTTGTGCATATATATTACCTAATTGTGCATATTGCAATAAATGTTCAGGCTTAGCGTCTGCATTAGCGCCAACATCTAAAAATACAAATCCCTTACCATCAATAGTTGGTAAAGTAACAACGAGCGCAGGTCTTGAGACGCCTTTAATTCTTCCAACAATGAACAAACCTGCTGACATCAATGCGCCTGTATTTCCTGCTGATACACAACCATCTGCCTCTCCAGATTTTACTGCTTCAGCCATTTTAACCATTGAACTGTCTTTTTTACGTTTAATTGCTCTAACTGGTTCATCTTCCATTTCGATTTTTTCAGAACAATGTCTAAAATCTATACGTCCATGATTTAAAGTATATTGGTCTTTATCACCAAATAAAATAATTTCTAAATCTTTAAAATTATCTACAGCTTTTTTTACGGCTTCTAATACGATTCCTGGTGCGTCGTCTCCACCCATCATGTCTACTGCAATTTTAACCATTAAATTCATCCTCACTTATATAGAACATTTTAAAATTACCTTTAAATACTAGATTATCTTTTACATAAGAGTTTACTTCTATAAAATAATGTTTATCTGTTTGTTTTATTACTTTTGCTTCAGCTTTCACTGTATCATTTAATTTAACTTTATCCAGAAATTTAATATTACTTTCTTGAGTTAAAACTGTTGGGTTATGTATAAGTGCTACACACAGTGAATTTGCTTGTGCAAATAAAATATGACCTCTAGCTATTGATGATTTCGAAAAAACTGAATCTGTTGTAATTTCAATCATTGATGTAGCAGTATGATTCGGTTTCAACTGTACTAAATCACCTATAACTTCATTAGCTTCCATTGATTTAATTTGATCATAATTGTGTTCTGCCACTAACTTAACACGTTTTCTTAATTCTGGAATATTAAGATGTGTACGGTCTAGTCGAATTGTTTGTATACTCACTTGGAACATTTCACAAAGTTCATTATCAGTAATAAAGGGGTTATTATCTATCGCTTGTTGAATAGCTTGTCTACGCTCGTTTTTCTTTAATTTCACTATCTCACCCCTCATTTTAGTACCAAGTCTTAAACATTCCTCACATATCATAACACTTTCTATTTCAATCCCTCAACAATAAACTATAATAGATATTTAAAATAGTTTTTAGATTATTGAAAATGGCGTCTTAATAGTACTCCAACAATTAATCAAAGCTCATATCTAATAAATTATCTTCAATGAAATGTCTTAAATGATCATAATTTGAATTGAAAAATTCTCCTGATTGAATTAATTCACCAGCTTCATCTCTAGCAACTTCTAACATTCTATAATCTTCTACTATATTTGCAACTAAGAAGTCAGGCAATCCACTTTGCTTAACGCCAAAGAAATCTCCTGGACCTCTCATTTCTAAATCGCGTTCACTTAATTCAAATCCATCCGTTGTTTGTGTCATGATAGTCATTCTTTCAATACCTGTTTCTGTTTTAGGTGAAGCTATAAGTACACAATAACTTTGATGCTCACTTCTACCAACTCTTCCTCGTAATTGATGTAGTGTAGATAAACCGAAACGATCTGCATCATAAATCATCATAAATGTTGCGTTAGGTACATTTACACCAACTTCAACAACAGTAGTAGAAACTAAAATATCAATCTCATGTTGACTGAATCGATGCATTACTTCATCTTTTTCCTCATTAGTCAATTTACCATGTAATAACCCTACTTTATTTTGCCCATAGTATTGTTGTAATGATTCATATAACTCAACTACATTTTGTACATCTTCTAAATGTTCTGAGCTTTCTATAAGCGGACATATCACATATGCTTGTCTTCCTTTTTTAAGTTCGCTTGTCATTTGAGTTAATACTTGTTCATATTGTTCATGCTTGGCCCAACTCGTGATAATCGGCTTTCTTCCTTTTGGTAATTGTTTAATAGATGAAACGTCCATTTCACCAAATACTGATATAGCTAAAGTTCTTGGAATTGGGGTTGCCGTCATAAATAATACATTAGTCATAGCACCTTTTTCTCTTAAACGTTGTCGTTGATTTACACCGAAACGATGCTGTTCATCTGTTATAACCAAACCAACATTTTCAAATGTTACATCATCTTGTATTAAAGCATGTGTACCTATAAGACAATCAATTGTTCCATTTTCAAGTTGTTCAAGTAGAATACGACGTTTTTTTCCTTTTACAGACCCTGTTAACAAGGCTACGTTCATAGTTTCTCCGAATAAATCAATTAAACTTTCTGCATGTTGTTCAGCTAATATTTCTGTTGGTACCATTAATGCAGATTGATATCCAGCCGTTTTTAAGGCATACATACATATAGCTGCTACAACAGTTTTACCTGATCCTACATCGCCTTGTAATAATCTATGCATACGTATAGGTGCTTTTAAATCTCTAAAGATTTCATTCACACTACTTTTCTGAGCATCTGTAAGTTCAAAAGGAAGTGAGTCTATAAAAGATTTCACTTTTTGAATATCATATTTTATTTCGATAGCCTCATCTGAGGTCTTTTCCAATCTATTCAACCATTGCATACGCAATTCAAACATAAATAATTCTGTAAAAGCATATGTCCGTCGTGCTCTTAACAAATCATGTTTACTTTTTGGATGATGTAACGTTTTAAGTGTGTAATCTAATGTTTCTAATTTATATTTTGTTCTTAATTCATCTGATAACCATTCATGAATGACCACATCATCTAGTAATTGGCGAATATTATCTCGAAGTTGCTTTTGTTTAATGCCTTCTTTAATACGGTAAACCGGCTCTAGTTGCGTATCATTCGAATTATCTTGCTGATTAAAAAACATTCGATTGCCATTAATTTCTTGTTTAGCTCGATTCCATTTTCCTTTTACAGTTACGATACCATTTAATTCGATTTTCTTTTTTAAATAAGGTTGATTAAAAAAGACGCATTTAACGGCAATCTGATTGACCATAATATGTACTGTTAATTTAGACTTATTTCTTCCAAAGAATGCTACAGTTGGAGATGAATAGACTTCCCCTTGAACTGTCACTGTGCTTTGATCTTCGGCTTCATTTAAATCTATAACAGTATTATCTTCGTAACGTGTAGGTAAATAAAGTACGAGGTCTTCCACAGTATTAATATTTAATTCTTGTAACACAGCCAAACGTTTAGGTCCAATGCCTTTTATTTGATTTAAAGGATACGGACTTTCTATTAAATTGACTTTCGCCATATTCGATCACCTTAATTTAAATTACTCTATTAAACGAGTTTTGATTATTAAACCCATTCTACCATTTACACAGCTTAACGTTGATAGAAACGCATTACGAAACTAAAGTTTACATAATATATTTATGTTAGACTTTATTATTATCATTTATTACTAAATATAAAAATAAAACGAGAATGAAGTATACAGCTATCTCTGCATAAAACTTCAATCTCGTTATCATTTATAGTTTACCTATATTACTCTTATTCAACCGCGAATAAATATTGATATATTGGTTGTTGTCCATTATGGTTTTCAATTTCAACATCAGGATAAGTAGACTCAACCCATTCAGTTAATTGATTCGTAATTTGTTGCTTACTATCTTCTCCAGCTATAATAGTTAAAATTTCACTATCTTCACTTAACATAGCTTCTAACAATTGCTTAGTAGCTGTATATTGATCAGCGTCACAAGTTATAATTTTATCTTCAGCAAGACCCATAAACTCATCTTTTTTGATTTCAACGCCATCAATTTTTGTATCTCTAACAGCAAATGTTACAGAACCTGATTTAACAACATCTAATGCATTGACCATATGGCTTTTATTATCTTCTAATGAAGAATCTGCATCAAACTGGAATAATGCTGCAATACCTTGTGGTACAGATTTTGTAGGGATTACTACTGCTTCTGCATCAACTATTTCAGCTGCTTGTTCACTAGCCATTAAGATATTTTTATTATTTGGTAAAATAATAGCACGTTTACATTCAGACTGTTCAATTACTTTGACAATATCTTCCGTAGATGGGTTCATTGTTTGACCACCACTAATGATATGAGTTGCACCCATCGATTTAAATAATTCTGAGATGCCGTCACCCATAGATATAGTAATAATTGCTGTTTCAACTGTTTGAGGTGTTTCGTGTTTATGATTGTTTGCTTCTTTTCTGATCACTTCACGATGTTGTTCTCTCATGTTTTCAACTTTCAGTTTGATTAATTCACCATATTGTTGTCCGTAATTAAATACTTGACCTGGATATTCCGTATGAACGTGAACTTTAACAATTTCATCGTCATTAATTACTAATAAGGAATCTCCAAATTCGCTCATATCTTGACGGAATTCTTCTTCTTTAAAAGGTTTCTTATCTTTACCAAAACGAACCATCATTTCAGTACAATAACCATAGACGATATCTTCAGTATTGATAACACCATGGAAATCGTGTTCATCATTTACTAAAGTATCAGTATCTAGTTTTGGTTTAGATGCTTCTATAGTTTCGCCATTTAATCCTTTTAAAAATCCTTCATATACAGATAATAGACCTTTACCACCACTATCGACAACGCCGACTTCTTTCAATACGGCAAGTAAATTAGGGGTATTATTTAATGATTTTTCAGCTGCTTCAATAGTTGATTCCATAACTTCAATACAATCATTTGATGTTTCAGCTTTATCCACTGCTGCTTGAGCTGCGTCTTTAGCGACCGTTAAAATTGTCCCTTCAACTGGTTTCATAACAGCTTTATAAGCAGTTTCAACACCAGCCTGCAAACTAGCAGCTAATTGTTGAGCAGTAATTTCGGCTTCTGTTTCGATATTTTTACAGAATCCTCTAAATAATTGAGATAAAATAACACCAGAATTACCTCTAGCACCCATTAATAATCCTTTAGAGAATGTTTTACCTAGTTCTCCAATGTTTTGTGATAAATTATTTTCAACTTCTTCACGACCAGAAGTGATTGTAAGATTCATATTAGTCCCTGTATCTCCATCTGGTACTGGATATACATTAAGCGAATCCACTAAATCTGCATTATTAGATAAATTTTGTGCCCCTTGTATTATCATATCGGCAAACAATTTACCATTGATTTTGCTAATCATTTCACGTTGTCCTCCTAAATCTTTTTGCCCGTTTGGTTTAATCTAACACCTTGTACAAAGATATTAACTGAATTCACTTTAACATTAAGTGTTGACTCTAATGTATATTTAACAGTTGACTGAACATTGTTAGCCACTTCTGAAATTTTCACACCATAACTTACTATAATATACATATCTATATCAACATTTCCGTTTTCTTCGCGTACTTTGATACCGCGTGCGTAATTGTCATGCCCTAAAATTTCAGCAATTCCATCTCTAACTTGTTGTCTAGATGACATACCAACTATGCCGTAACATTCAACAGCTTTACCGCCTACAACAGAGGCGATGACTTCATTCGAAATATCAATTTTACCGTAATCATTTGAAATTTCTAATGTCATATTAATATTCCTCCTGAAAAATAAAGTTATATGTTGCGATTCTCATATAATTAAGCAATCTCATTGCTAAATTTTAATAATTAATATTAGTAAATCATTTGAATTTTTAATGTTTAAATTTCATATTTCTTTACAGTATCATACTATATTACTCCACAGCTTACAATTATATCATAAAATATCAACAGTTTGCGCCATTAAATTTTAATTTGCAGAATTAATTATTGCCAATTTCGTTAAGTTATGATATCTTAATAAAGTATATAAGTAGTGACGTGTATTTATATTTATTAAAGGAGGTACTTTCATGGGTAAACAATGTTACGTAACAGGTCGTAAAGCTTCGACTGGTAATAATCGTTCACACGCTTTAAATGCGAACAAACGCAGATGGAACGCTAACCTTCAAAAAGTTAGAATTCTTGTTGACGGAAAACCTAAAAAAGTTTGGGTTTCTGCACGTGCTTTAAAATCTGGTAAAGTTACTAGAGTTTAATAAATATAATGCACTTATAAATAGTCCTTATGTGGAGGATTTATTTTAAAAGAACTTAAAGGAGCTTCCTTTAAGTTCTTTTTTTATGCAATCATATTTACAAGTAATAAAATAAGGGGGTACTATTTCCAAATAATTATATCTTTCTCTTTCCTATTATTCTATTAGTAATCTTTGTCTTTGCTTCTCATTTGTAAAACATGTCCATGACTAATTTCAATATTGCCTCGCTCATGTTTAACTTCATTTGAAATTGTTAACGTAGATCCCACTTCTAATTTTTCTTGTTGTAATTCATATTTAAATCCAGTTAAAGAAATAACTGGTTCACCACTCATAGGTATAAATGAAATATAAGGATAATTTGAATTAAAATCTACTGTATAACAACCAGGTGTCAGTAATGTAATTTCATTTTGAGTATCAATAATCTTAAACTTGACCCCTTTATTAATATATTCAGGTTTTAAGAGTAATTGAATAACACCCATAAAATGATCTAAACGACCACCAGTCGCGCCATAAATATTAATCTCTTTATACCCTTCGGCGACTGCTTGTGCTACACCGAGGCCTAAATCAGTATCATCCTTTTCTGCTTTCACTGGATGTATATTTAATTGTTGGGATAAAATGTGACGTTCTTCATCGTTTACTGAATCAAAATCACCAACCGAAAATTCAGGAATAATTTGATGCTTTAAGAGAATTAAGGCACCTCTATCTATGCCGCCCCAAATATCTTCACGGTGTTGATCAAATAAATCATTTGGAAGATTTCTATCAGAGCACATTAAATTGATTTCCATAATCATCAGCCCTTTAGTTTTTGTGTAACTTCTTTATAATCACTTTGTTTAAAGAAATATGAGCCAGTTACTAACATTGTAGCTCCATTTTTCACACAAATTTCAGCTGTTTCTGCATTGATACCGCCATCAACTTCAATATCAAATGTAAGTTGCTTTTCATTTTTTAACGTATTTAATTCTAGTATTTTATCAACACATTCTTCAATAAATGATTGACCACCAAAACCAGGGTTAACTGTCATAATTAATACATAATCTACTACATTGATAATAGGTAGTAGCTGACTAACTGGTGTTCCTGGATTAATGACAACGCCTGCTTTTTTACCTTTGTTCTTTATTTGTTCTAGCGCTCTATGAATATGGGCAGTAGCTTCTAAATGAACAGAAATGAGATCTGCACCATGGTCTGCGAATAATTCAATATATTGTTCAGGATTTTCAATCATTAAATGGACATCTATCGGTAAATCTGTTTGTTTACGAACTGCATCTAGAATTGGAATTCCAATAGAAATATTAGGTACAAATTGACCATCCATAACATCAAAGTGTAATCCATCAACTTGTGCATCTTCTAATTTTATTATTTCATCTTTTAAGTTTAAAAAATCAACTGATAGTAGTGAAGGTAATACTTTAGTCATTTAATATCGAACCTTTCTCTCTGAAATTTCATTAAATAATTGTAAATAATGTTCATATCTAAATTGTGCGATGTTTCCTTTATCTAATTCTTCTTTGACATTACATTTTGGTTCTTTAAGATGATTACAATTACGGAATTTACATTGCTCACCGTATTGTGCAATTTCGATAAAGTAATTTTTAATCTCATCTTTGTCAATATGATCAAAGTCAAGTGCACTAAAACCTGGCGTGTCTGCGATAAAACCACTCACTGTTTCATGCAGTTCTACATGTCTTGTAGTATGTTTACCTCGATTAAGAGATTTTGAAATATCATTAGTTCCAAGCTCAAGTTCAGGTTTAAAATGGTTTAAGAAAGTCGATTTCCCAACTCCAGACTGTCCACTTAAAACAATTAAACCTCCTCCCCATTCTTCAACTAATGTCGTTTGGTTATCATGAATACTTACAAATTGAGTTGAATAACCTATTTCTTCATAAATAGATAGATAATTATTAATTTTTTCAATTTGATTATCGTCAGCCATATCTTTTTTAGTGACTAAGATTCTTGTGTTTAACCCATATGAATGAGCAATCACTAAAAATCTATCTAATAGTTGCGTTGAAAATTGTGGCTCAACAGCACTCATTACAATAACTAATGTATCAATATTACTGACAGGTGGCCTTTTTAATTCATTATCTCTTTCATGAACATGTTGAATATAACCTTCTGTTTCATTTTGCACATCAAAATCTACAATATCTCCAACAATGGGTGAAAATTTCTTCTTTCTAAATAAGCCACGTGGTTTCGTATTATAGCGTGTACCGTTAACATCTACTTGATAAACGCCGCTTATCAATTTTACAATTCGACCTGTCTTCAAAAGGACACCTCTCATAATTATTTTACTGATAATAGTATATCAAACTCATTAATAATTATATATCTTTATAACTATAAAAAATACGATGAGTCTCGTAATTGACTCATCGTATAGCACTTCATATTTTAATGAATTATTATTTAGTCATCATAATCCACATCTTTATCTGCAACAATTTTGTTATCTACTCTTACAGTGTAACCAGCAGTTTTACCTTTTTCAATTTTCATAGGAATATTAATTGATTTGTCATCTTTAATTTCAAATGATTGAACTGCGCTAGAACCACTATTATCTTTATCTCTAACATAAACTTCTACTTTTTGGCTTTTTCCCTTTTTACCAGAATAAGGTACTTTCACTGATTCATTGTAATTCTTAACATCTTTATCTGAATCATCATCTGATTTATCATCGTCGGATTCTTCGCCTTTAGAGACTACTAATGTTATTGTTGAGCCTTCATCTACTGATTTACCTTTTGGTGATTGTGAAATAATATCATTCTTTTTCACACTGTCGCTATAGGATTTTGAAACTTTTAATTTGAATCCTTTTGATTCTAATTCTTTCTTAGCAGTATCATATGATTTGTTTTCATAATCACTTACATATACTTGTCTAACTCCTAAAGATTCATAAATTTTGATATTATTGTCATTTAATTTCACTTTTTTATTTGCTGACACACTTTGATTAGCAATATAACCTTTAGGTGTGCTTGAACTATATGTTTGTTCAACCCCTACATCTTTAAGACCTACTTCACGCAGTTTATCGAGCGCGTCATCTTTTGATAAACCAATTACACTTGGCATTTTAACCATTTCAGGTCCTTTTGATACTACAATATCAATTTTATCTCCACGCTCAACGCGCTCACCTTTAGCTGGTTTAGATTTAATGATTTGATTTTCAGGATATTTATCACTGTAATCTTTTGAAACGTCACCAAGTTTTAGATTATGATTTTTCAACATTGTTTCAGCTTGGGATTGTGTTTTACCAGTGATATCTGGCATTTCTTCAAATTTATCGCCAAACACTGCCATACTTACAAAAGAAATAAGACCGATAAGTAATAACGCAAAGATAAATGCGTATAAAAATTTCTTTTTCTTAGAACTTTTTTTGCGTGGCGGTTCATATAAATGTGTATCTCTATTTTGATGTTGTTGATTGTCTTGGTGATCCATTATTGGAATTTGCATTGTTTGACCAATACTTTTCTCTTTTGGTGTGTCGTCAATCTTTCTGGAAATTTCTTCTTTAGAAAAAGACATTGTTTTAGTCTTAGTTTGATCAAAAGCATATCTTTCTTCGTTAGAACGATTTTCGTGTAGAGCACTACTTAAATCATCACGCATTTGTTGAATAGTAGTATATCTATTAGCTCTATCCTTCTCAGTCGCTTTAAGTACAACGTTGCTTAAAGCTTGTGGCACTTCTTCGCGTTTATCTGTTGTTATGTTAGGAATGGAATCTTGTATATGTTTGATGGCAATACTTACAGCTGTTTCACCGTTAAATGGTGGTTCTCCTACTAACATTTCAAACAACACAATACCTATAGAATATATATCAGTACCTTCATCGGTAGATTCACCTTTAGCTTGTTCAGGTGATAAATATTGCACAGTCCCAAGTACATGATTCGTTTGAGTTAAGGATGTTTCACTTATCGCTTTTGCTATACCAAAATCAAAAATTTTCAAGGTTTTATTTTTATCAATGAGAATATTTTGTGGTTTTATATCTCTATGTACGATTCTATTGTCATGTGCATGTTTAATGCCTTCTAGAATTTGTTGAGTAAATTGTACTGCAGTTTCTAAACTTAAGGGTCCATGGTTCTCAATATACTCAGCAAGTGTGGGCCCTTCAATATACTCCATTACTAAAAAGTAACAATCATCTTCTTCAGCGACATCAAAAATGGTAACAATATTTTTATGTGATAATTGTGATGAATTATGAACTTCTCTTTCAAAGCGACGTAATGTCTCTTCTTTCTCCCTTGGTGGGATTGAAATAGCTTTAATTGCAACCTTACGCTTCAGAATTAAATCTTCAGCTAGATAAACAATGCTCATTCCACCGCCACCAAGCTTATCAATGACTTTATAGCGCTCATTAATCAGTTTATTTATCATACTCTATCACCCTCGATAGCAGATAATATAAAACTTATATTATCTCTAGATTCGTGGGCGAATGCTAAACGCATAAGGCTCTCACCATGATCTTCTAAAGAAGCTTCTTGTTTTAATTCTTCTTGAATCTCATAATTTCTAACATAATCTGTTAGTCCGTCAGAATTAAGTAATAAATAATCATAAAAGTTTAAGCGCTTAATAAATAAATCTGGAGATACACGTTTATCTGTTCCCATTACTTTGGTAATGATATTTCTTTGAGGATGATGGTATGCCTCTTCTTCTGTAATTTGACCTGTCATTACTAGATGATTCACAAAAGAATGGTCACTAGTAATTTGATCAATTTGCCTACTATTTATAACGTAAGCTCGAGAATCACCAACATTAGCAATAACAACTACTTTATCGAATACTAATGCACAAACACAAGTCGTACCCATACCGTGGTAATCAGGGTTTTCTTGAGCATAATTATAAAGATCAAAATTAATTGCTTTAATGTTCGTACTCAACCATTCTTCAGCTTGATGTTCTTCGATTAAATTTTCCGCTTCAAAGCGTTTTTGTAGTTCATAAGTAACAAACTGACTTGCAATTTCACCAGCTCTATGACCACCCATACCGTCACACAACACTAACATTTGTTGACTAGTTTGGTTATAAAATATACCGCCTGCGTCCTCGTTCTTATCTCTATGTTGTCCAGTATCAGTGAAAAATTGTGCATTTAGCATTGCTCTTACCTCGTTTCTACTTGTCGTTCCTTCGCTCTTAATTGACCACATGCTGCATCAATATCTGATCCTTGTTCACGTCTTATTGTAGCATTGATACCTAATCGTTTTAACTCTTTTTCAAATTTAAAAATATCATCTTTAGGTGTTTTGACATAGTTTCTTTCTGGAACATGGTTAACTGGAATTAAATTGACGTGACAATTTAATCCTTTAATAAGATGAGCTAAATCTCTAGCATGTTCTAATTGATCATTTACACCGCCAAACAAACCATATTCAAATGTAATACGACGATTTGTTTTTTCTTGATAATATTCAATAGCTTCCATTAATTTTTCAACATTATAGGCACGGTTTATAGGCATTAATCTTGAACGAATTTCATCTTTTGCACCATGTAAACTTACTGCAAAATTAATTTGGATATCTTCATCAGCAAAGTCATAAATTCTTGGAATAATTCCTGAAGTAGATACTGTAATATGTCTTGCGCCGATATTTAAACTATTATCATCATTTACAATACGTAAAAAGTCCATCATTTCATCATAATTTTCGAATGGTTCGCCAATACCCATAATAACAATTTGAGATACACGTTCATCTGTTTCGTCTAGTGCTTTTTGTACTGTTAATACTTGAGATACAATTTCTCCTGCTTCTAAATTACGTTTTAATCCGCCTAATGTTGAAGCACAAAATGTACAACCAATACGGCAACCAACTTGTGTTGTTACGCATACTGAATTTCCATATTCATGTCGCATTAATACAGTTTCAATTGTATAGCCATCTTGTAATTCGAACAAGAATTTGATTGTGCCGTCTCTACTTTCTTGTTTAACAACAGTCGTTAACGTTGTCATTGCAAAGTTGTCTTTTAATAGTTGACGTAAATCTTTTGAAAGATTTGTCATTTCATCAATGCTATCAACACGTTTTTGATATAACCATTCAAAAATTTGTTTTGCTCTAAATTTCTGTTGACCGTGTTCAATTAACCAGTCTTGCATTTCATCATATCTTAAAGAGTAAATAGACTGCTTCTCAAAATCAGGAAGGAATTTATTTTTCTTTTTCTTTTTATCAGTAATCATATTAACTTTCCTTTCTTTTAATTCTAGCGATAAAGAATCCATCTGAATGATAGTCTTGGGGGAAGACTTGTAATGTTTTAACCATTTCACCAGTTGTTGGGTGTTGGAATGGTTCAAATTCAAAATCATCGTTTTGTTTTAAGAATGTATACACTACATTTTCATTTTCCATTTGTTCTATTGTACAAGTTGAATAAACAATTGAACCTCCAGGTTTTACGTTATGTTTTACATTCTCCAATATTTGTAATTGTAATTCAACTAGTGATTGAATTGTATTTTTCGACTGACTATATTTAATTTCAGGTTTATGTCGTAATACACCGAAACCACTACATGGAGCATCCACTAAAATTTTGTCATATTGATTTTCATAGGGTTCTGTTGCATCGTGTTGAAAGGCTTTAATATTTTTAAGTCTTAATTTTCTTATATTGAAATCAATGAGTTTTATTTTATGATCATGTATATCTGTCGCATCAACATGCCCTTCTGGCGATAAAATTTCAGCAATGTGACACGCTTTCCCTCCAGGCGCACTACATGCATCTAATACAGAATCATTTCTATCTAAATCCATGATATGTGCTACAAACATCGAACTTTTATCTTGAATTGATACTAAACCATCTTTAAAAGCTCTTGAGTTCACAATTGGTTTTCCAGAAATGTGAAGACAGAAAGGTAAAACATCATCTTTCTTTACTGTATACTCTTCTTTTTCTAACGCACTTATAATGTTATCAATCGAGCCTCTTGTTATATTAGCTCTTACAGTAGCAGCTACTGGTTCTAAAAATGATTGTGCAATTGTCTCTGTTTGTTCCAAGCCGTAATGTGTTACCCAATGGTCAACTAACCACTTAGGTAAACTATATTGAATAGCAATTCTTTTTTTATCATCTTGGATATCATTTATATCTGGTAATTCACTTCTCATAATTGTACGTAGTATACCGTTAACCACATTTCCGGTATAATAACCGCCTTCTTCTTTGGCAATTTCCACCGCTTCATTAATGATTGCGTGATCAGGTACTTTATCTAAGTATACATATTGATAAATACTCATCCAAAGTAATTCACGTACCCAACCTTTGATTTTTGTTTTAAAAAATGGTTTCAAATAAAAATCTAAAGTATATTTACGTTTTACTGTACCGTATACAAGTTCAGTGAATAATCCTTTATCTAAATCACTAATTTCATATGTTGATAGTACTTCATTAATTTCTAAGTTACTATAGGCACCTTCATCTAATATTGCTTGTATTGTCTCAAAAGCGAGACCTCTTATCGAATTTGTCATACTAATTTCTTCCCAACTAGTGATTCTTGAACACCACTTAAATAATTTGCTACTTGCATACGTTTTTTACCGGCTAATTGAATATCAGTTAAAGCAATACATTCCTCTGAGGCAGTTGCAACTATAATTGCTTTCTTAGTCGTATCTACAATAGTGCCTGGTTCACCTTTTTTACCTGATACGATATGTGCACCATAAATTTTTAAATTTTTGTCATCCATAATAGTATAGGCAACTGGCCATGGTGATAGACCTCTTATATGATTGTGTATCTCTTGTGCACTACAATTCCAATCGATTTTTTCATCTTCACGACTAATATTTGAAGCAAATGAAGCTTGACTATCATCTTGTTCTACACTGTCATTAGTACCATTTAAAATTGAAGGTAATGTTTCTTTTAATAAATCAGCACCTAAAAAACTTAATTTATCATGCATTGAACCCACATTATCATCTTGTTCAATGTCGATAGCTCGTTGTGAGATAATATTCCCTGCATCTAGTTTTTTCACCATATACATAATCGTTATACCTGTTTCTTTTTCACCATCTATAATCGCTTGATGTATTGGTGCACCACCTCGATATTTAGGTAACAATGAAGCATGTACGTTAATTGCCCCTAGTTTAGGTGTATTTAATAATTGTTCTGGTAAAATTTGGCCAAATGCAGCCGTTACGATAAGGTCTGAATCCATGTTTAATAATGTTTGTAATTCCTCAGATCCTTTTATTTTTTCGGGTTGATATACTGGAATATTATGTTCTACCGCTACTTTTTTTACAAGCGGTGGTGTCATAACGCGTTTTCTACCTACTGGTCTGTCTGGTTGAGTTACTACTGCAATAACTTCATGCTCTGCAATAAGCATTTCTAATACTTTAGTTGAGAAATCTGGTGTTCCCATAAAAATTATTTTACTCATTTTCGAAATATGCCTCCATTTCACTATCACTTAATATACGTTTAGCCTTTTCTGTGAAAAATATGCCATTTAATTGATCAATCATATGTAAAATCATTCTCGCTACATCATCGTACGCTGTTAATTCTACTGAATTTCCGTTAACGTCATTACTTTCAACAACAATCATTTTACTGCGTTCAACTTCGCCATATACATCGGGTAAACTTACTGATCCTTCTAAATCAGTAATCGTTTCAGTTGATTGTTTAATAATTTTAGGATTGATAAGTTGTAATAAGCCTTCCATTTCCATATCAACGATGGCAACTTGTTGGTTAATACCGATTTGATTTGCGCTTAATGCAGATCCTTCCAAGGCATATAAAGTATCTTCAACATCTGTTAGTGTTTGCTTTAATTGATTATCGTATTGTTCTACTTGATGTGCCGGTTGGTTAAATATTGGATGCTCCGCTTTAACTAATTTTTTTACTGACATATTTAACGCTCCTCATTAAAATTCATCAAACCATTATAACTTATATAGTATAAAATTGCGACCTCCCTTATTCAGACTAAAGAATGAGAACGATCTCTTTGACTTTAATACCATATTTTATAAAATATAAATGAGTACTATGTTTAAAAAAAGGGAAGATTAATAAAGACAATTAATTTAAATTGTAAAAAAAGAGGTGAATTAATAATGGAAGTAAACAAAGTGATTTATATTTTATTAGCTGTATTTTTAGGTAGCTTTGGAATTCATAAATTCTATGCTGGTAAAAATATGCAAGGCATTCTACACATTTTATTCTGTTGGACAGCAATACCTCATATTTTAGCTATTATTAGTGCTATCTTAACATTATTCAGACCAGCTGATGAAAATGGTAATGTATTAATGTAATTAAATTAAATTTTTAAGCCATTGAGCGCTGACAACTGTGTTTGTTGTCATGATACTCAATGGCTTTTTTATGTCTACATCATCATTTGTGGGTTGATATCTATTTTTAATGCTAATTTATCTTTAACATACTTGTCATGATAATAATCATCTAAATATGTTAATGCTTTGTGTAATTCTGGTTCTCTTTTATATTTAACTAGAATTTGGAAGCGGTACTCGTTGTTAATTCTTGATAAAGCCGCAGGAGAAGGACCGAGGACAAGGGCTTGATCAGTTAGATGTTGTAACAATATTTTATGAATATGTTTAGAAGCTTCCATTACTTTTTTCATTTCTTTATGTGAAATTGTAAAATTAATTAAAAAGTAATAAGGAGGATACTTACCTAATTTGCGATAACTCATTTCTTGTTGATAAAAAGTTAAATAATCATTTTTCTTAACATCTTCAATTGCGTAATGTTCAGGATTATATGTTTGAATAATTACTTGCCCTTCTTTTTCATGACGTCCTGCTCGTCCAGCTACTTGTGTTAATAGTTGATATGTGCGTTCGCTAGCTCTAAAATCAGGTAAATTTAACATTGTATCTGCATTTAGAACACCTACTAATGTGATATTAGGATAATCTAATCCTTTAGCTATCATTTGTGTGCCTAAAAGAATATCTCCTTTACCATTTTCAAAATCATTAAGTAATTTTTCATGAGCACCTTTACGTGATGTTGTATCTACGTCCATACGAATGATTTTTGCATCTTCGAATTCTTGCTGGAGTAATTCTTCAACTCTTTGTGTACCAGTCCCTACTTGTCTAATATGTTCACTTTCACAATTAGGACATTTATTAGGTGGCGTTTCTTGATAACCACAATAGTGACATTTCAATTGATCAGTTGTTTTGTGATACGTTAATGAAATATCACAGTTTGGACACTGTGGTACGTGACCACAATCACGGCAAAGCATAAATGAAGCATATCCTCTTCTATTTAAAAATAGTACGATTTGTTCATTATGGTCTAAACAATGTTGAATGGCTTGTCTAAGTGTAGAAGAAAACATTGAACGGTTCCCTTCTGCAAGTTCCTCACGCATATCCACAATATTAATAGCAGGCAGCGCTTGATTATTAACACGATTAGGTAATGTTAATAATTGATAAACGTCTTTTTCTGCACGTGCATATGTTTCCAAACTTGGAGTTGCACTTCCTAGTATGACTGGACATTGATGATAATGACTACGCCATTGCGCTATATCTCGCGCATGATATCTTGGATAATCTTCTTGCTTATATGTAGATTCATGTTCTTCATCTATAATAATTAGACCTAAATTTTTAAATGGAGCAAATATACTTGAGCGAGCACCTACACTGACTTGTGCACGACCATCACGTATCTTTTGCCATTCATCATATCTTTCACCATTTGAAAGACCTGAATGTAACACCGCAACATCATCACCAAATCGGCGTTTAACCCGTAATACCATTTGTGGTGTTAAAGCAATTTCGGGGACGAGCATCATAGCCTGTTTACCTTGATTTAATGCTGTTTCAATAGTTTGTAAGTATACTTCTGTTTTCCCCGATCCTGTGACACCATGTAATAAAAATGTTCTCTCTTCATTTGCATCTATTTTTGCTTTAATCGCATCGAAAGCATTTTGTTGATCATTCGTTAATTGACGATTATTTTCTTTCTCAAAAATACGATTTGCAAAAGGATCTCTTTCAACTTCAGCGTCATACTTTTCTAAATAACCTTTTTTAATTAATGTATCTAAACTTGATTTAGAGAATCCCATTTCATCTAATTCTTTGATAAACACATCTCGGTGTCTTTCATCTAACAAGTAAGCATATAAATCATATTGCTTAATTGATTTTTCTAATTTATTTAAAATTTCGTCTGGATTACCTATATCCGTTACTTTAACAGCACGTTGTGTTTTCTTTTTAATATTTTGCGATAAGATAGTAGTTTCTTTAATGACATGTTGCTTTAATAAATCATCTAAATATCCTAAATCGTTATTTTTTTGTGCATCTTTATAAAAATAATATCCATCTTTATTAAATCTTTTTAAAATAGATTCTGATATGTCATTACCCTTTACAATTTCGAACGCTTTTTGATATTTAGCTTTAATTGCATTAGGCAACATGACTTCTAAAACTGAAATACGTTTTGTTAAATGATAATGACTAAGCCACTCACTAAGTTCAATTAATTCAGGTGTTAATTCTGGTTTGATGTCTTGAATCTCTTTGATTTCTTTAAGTTTACTGAAGTCAATGTCTTCGTCAGGTTGATCTTGAATACTCATAACATACCCTTGAATTGTTCTTGGTCCAAACGGTACTATCACACATACCCCTATTTGAACGAATGATTGCAATCGTTCAGGTATAATATAGTCAAATTTAAAATCAACACTTTTAGAAGGTATATCTACAATAACCTTTGCTATCATTATTGCCACCTAGTTTCTAATTCGTCTAAAATTTCGTTAGCAATTTCAACTTTTTTGCCTTTCTTTATATTGACCATATCTTGGTTTTTAAAATGCATCGTTAATTCATTTTCATCTGAATTAAAACCAATTGATTTATCACCAACATTATTGGAAATAATCACATCCGCATTTTTTCTTTTTAATTTATCTTGAGCATATTGTTCAATATTTTGAGTTTCTGCAGCAAAACCAACTAAATACTGATCCTGTTTATGTTCACCAAGATACTTAAGAATATCCTGAGTACGTTTAAATTTTACAGTTAAATCGCCATCTTGCTTTTTCATTTTATGATCTAACACTTCAGATGGAGTGTAATCAGATACAGCTGCGGCTTTAATAACGATATCTTGAGTATCATAGTATTGTAATGTTTCTTCAAACATCTCTTTTGCACTTTCAACTCGAATCACATTCACACCTTTAGGATCATCTAATTGGGTTGGCCCACTAACTAGCGTGACATTAGCACCACGTTTTTGTAATGCAGTTGCTATTGCGAATCCCATTTTTCCTGATGAACGATTTGATACAAATCTAACTGGATCGATGACTTCAACTGTAGGACCTGCAGTAACAAGAGCATTTTTACCTTTAAATGAACTTTCAATTTGTGTCTCATTTAGATCAAAGTATTGATTAATGACTGACACAATTTGTAAAGGTTCTTCCATGCGTCCTTTTGCAACATATCCGCACGCTAAATAACCGTCCCCAGGTTCTATAAACTGGTACCCATCAGCTTTTAAAGTCTTTATATTATGCTGTGTTCGTTTATTTTCGTACATGTGTACATTCATAGCTGGAGCAATAAATGTTTGAGTTTCTGTTGCTAATAAAGTTGACGTTATCATATCATCTGCAATACCGACACTTAACTTTGCAATTGTATTTGCAGTCGCTGGCGCTACGATAATAACATCTGCCCAATCGCCAAGTGCAACGTGTTGGATTTCTTGAGGATTTTCTTCTTTAAAAGTATTTGTATAAACTGGATTTTTACTAATAGATTGAAAGGCTAATGGTGTAACAAATTCTTGTGCATGATTTGATAACATCACACGTACTTCATAACCTGCTTGAGTTAATTTACTAGTTAAATCTATAGCTTTATATGCAGCTATACCGCCCGTAACCGCTAATAAAATATGTTTCATTATTGTGTTCTCCTTAAATACATTTTCAATTCAATCAATTTATTTCCCTGATTAGAACTTTGCTCGTTTGTTTATTCAACAAGATGTTATTCAAATTTATATTAATTATACACAAATTATCAATGATATTAAAAAAACACACCTTATATAAGTGATATATTCATTACAACTCATGTAATAACATATCTCAAAAAAGGTGTGTACATTTATTTTAATGTGATTATCCTAAAAATTCGTTAGGAATAACTGGTGAAACTTTACCATCAGCAATTTCTTCTAGTGCTTTACCAACAGGTTTAGCTGAAATGTATTTACTTTCTAAAGCTGTTTCTGGTTTTTCATCTAATTCACGAGCTCTTTTTGCAGCAGTAGTAGCGATAAGATATTTAGATGTAATCTTACCTGTTAATTGGTTTAAAGGTGGATTTAACATTAGTTTTTTGCCTCCAGTATCATTTTTCTATATTTAGCTTCTATTCTTTCACGTTTAAGGTGTTCAGCTTCGACGATTGATTGAATTTTGTTTTTGGCTAACTCTACTTCATCGTTAACCACAACATAATCATATAAATTCATCATTTCTACTTCTTTTCGTGCTTCGCTAACACGACTTTGAATTTTCTCATCTGATTCTGTCCCTCTACCTACTAAACGATCTCTTAAATCATCTAGACTTGGTGGAGCTAAGAAAATAAATAATGCTTCAGGGAATTTCTTTCTAACTTGTTTTGCACCTTCGACTTCAATTTCTAGAAATACATCATGTCCTTGGTCCATCGTATCTCTAACATATTGAACAGGCGTACCATAGTAATTACCTACATACTCGGCATATTCAATAAATTGATCATCTTTAATTAATGCTTCAAATTCATCTTTTGTTTTGAAGAAGTAATCTACACCATCAATTTCACCCTCGCGCATGCTACGAGTAGTCATCGATATAGAATACTTATACGAAGTATTGGGATCTTCAAATATTTTCTTTCTAACAGTTCCTTTACCTACACCAGAAGGACCTGAAAGAACTATTAACAATCCTTTTTCATTATCCATGCCTTACGACCTTTCTAAGCTATTCTTCTATTATTTAAATATGATATCATATTGCACTTGAAATTGTATAGAGATACTTTTAGCGACTCATTATACATTTTTCATAATAAGTTAAATTAAACAAGAATCATGACCGTACGAATGATGCATGTTACAATAATGAGAATGAATAACAAGAAGGTGGCAGATATCAATGGCATATGATGGCCTATTTACAAAACAGATGGTTGATTCCTTACAAGATTTAGTTACAGGACGCATCCATAAAGTTAATCAACCCGAAAATGATACGATAATTATTGTTGTACGCCAAAACCGTGAAAAACATCAACTACTTTTATCTATACATCCAAGCTTTTCAAGGTTGCAATTAACGAATAAAAAATATGATAATCCATTCGACCCACCTATGTTTGCTCGTGTCTTCCGTAAACATCTAGAAGGTGGCATTATTAAAGCTATTCGTCAAATTGGTAATGATAGACGTGTAGAAATTGATGTACAAAGTAAAGATGAAATCGGCGATACTATGTATAGAACGATTATATTAGAAATTATGGGTAAACATAGTAATTTAATATTAGTTGATGAAAATCGAAAAATCATCGAAGGATTTAAACATCTTACACCTAATACAAACCAATATCGTACAGTAATGCCTGGTTTCCAATATGAAGCCCCTCCAACTCAACATAAGTTAAACCCTTATGAAGTGTCAGGTTCTGAAGCATTAAAACATATTGATTTCAATGCAGGTAAAATTGCTAAACAACTGTTAAATACTTTCGAAGGTTTTAGCCCGTTAATTACAAATGAAATCGTTAATCGTCGTCAGTTTATGACGCCCGAGACTTTACCTGAAGCATATGATGAAGTCATGGCTGAGACACTAGAAACACCTACCCCTGTATTTCATAAAAATCATCAATCTGGTAAAGAAGATTTTTACTTCATGACTTTAAATCAATTTTATGATGATATAGTAACTTATGACTCTTTAAATGATTTATTAGATCGTTATTATGATGCACGAGGAGAACGTGAGCGCGTCAAACAACGTGCTAATGATTTAGTGCGTTTTGTCCAACAACAACTTCATAAATATCAAAACAAATTAAGCAAACTCATGCATGAATATGAAGGAACTAAAGATAAAGATAATTATCAATTGTATGGGGAATTAATAACAGCAAATATTTATCGTATAAATCAAGGAGACGAATCTGTAACAGTACTCAATTATTATAATAATGAAGAGATTACAATTCCCTTGAATCCAACGAAATCTCCTTCTGTTAATGCACAATATTATTATAGACAATACAATCGTATGAAAACGCGTGAACATGAACTTCAACGTCAAATTCAGTTAACTAAAGAAAACATTGACTATTTCACTGGTATTGAACAGCAATTAGAACATATAACGGTAAATGAAATCGATGATATTCGTGACGAATTAGCAGATCAAGGATTTATGAAACAGCGTAAAAATGTTAAGAAAAAGAAAAATGCTAAAATACAGCTTCAATCTTATCTTTCAACAGATGGAGATACGATATTAGTAGGTAAAAATAATAAACAAAATGATTATCTCACTAATAAAAAAGCACAGAAAAATCATATATGGTTCCATACGAAAGACATCCCAGGTTCGCATGTTGTTATTCTAAATGATTCACCTTCAGAAGAAACTATTAAAGAAGCGGCTATGCTCACTGGTTACTTCTCTAAAGCTGGAAATTCAGGTCAAATTCCTGTTGACTATACCGAAATAAAACATGTCCATAAACCTTCTGGTGCAAAACCAGGATTTGTCACTTATGACAAGCAAAAAACTTTATATGCAACTCCAGATTATGATCATATTCAACATATGAAATCTGAAAGTTTAACTTAATTTAAATATAAAGAGGACTGATTACGCATATATGAAGTGCACCCCAAAAGTTAGACTTAAAATCTAACTTTATGGATTTCAGCACAATATATGACACGTAACCAGTCCTTTTTAATTATATAAATATTTTGTTAGTGCTTATCTGGTAATGCAAGTTGGAAACTGACACCAAATTTATCTTGTACCCATGCAAATTCGCGATATGGTGGCATTTCAGTTTTAGGCATTAAAATAGCGCCTTCTTTTTTTAGTCCACTGAAAAGTCTTTCCATTTCCATTGTATCTTTAACAGTGACATAAAGTGACATTGCAGGATTCATTGGTAATTCTTCTCCATTGTTTGCATCAATAGCCATAAAAACTTGACCATTTAGTGTGAATATCGAATGTTGAACAGTTCCAGGTGTTCCAGGTCCATCTTCATCATATTTAACCATCGTTATAATTTCACTATCTTCAAATAAGCTTGTATATAAATTAATTGCTTCTTCTGCTTGATCATTAAACATTAAAAATGTCGTTATTTTTGGTATTTCCATTTTAATCCCCCTATAAGTGTTGTTTAAATTATTATCAATACTTATCCATAGTTTAACATGCGTGTCTTAATTTTGTTGACTATACCCACTTTTAAGATTTTAGCTATTTATAATATTTTTGTTAGATGTAGTTTTTTAATTTTGACTTATATGTTTGAACGGTTAAAATTAAATTAAGTGAAAAGGAGGCCATAATATGACACATTTACTTATTCCTCTATTGATATTAGTAATTGTTTTACTAATTGGATGGCTATTAACTAAATTATTTATTCGTTAAAGTAATATAAAAAAGAAACGGCGTTAGAGTGTTGTTAAACTGATGTGCCCTTATAAAGTTAGATTTTTAGTACAACTTTAGGGTTCAGTACAAACATTGACTAATCGCCGTTTTTTTAATTCATTGCTTTTAAATTAATAATCATGTAGTTTAAATCATTATTTCGGACTACAATTCACCTTTAGTACGTAAGTTTTCCTTTGCTTTTTTGAAAATATCACTTGTATGTTCAAAAGCATTATAATTCATTTCTTTTTGAAATTTGGATACTGTACTTTCATTTTCTTGGACATCGAGTTGAGTTGTATTTCTAAAATCTTCCCGTCGACTTAAAAATGCATTGCAGTGTTTTAATGACGAGTACAGATGATTATCATGTTTCTGCTTTAACATTTTACATCCCACCTATAAACCTATCTTATGATAAGTTATCTCTCCAATCAACTAAAGTCTGAATGTCATTTTCAGAAATTTCTCCACACTCTTTTGCTACTTCAATCAATTCATTATAATTACTTAAAGTGTAAAAAGGAATTTGTGCTTGTTTGAATGTATCATCTGCTTTAGCTAGACCATAAGTAAATATGGCAACAACGCCTAACACTTCTGCGCCAGCTTCTTTAAGGGCATCTACTGCTGTTACTGATGATCCACCAGTAGAAATTAAATCTTCAACAACAACTACTTTTTTGCCTTTACTTTTGGCACCTTCAATTTGATTTTGTTTACCATGGCTTTTACTTTTCGAACGAACATAGTTCATTGGTAACTCCATTTTTTCTGAAATATACGCAGCATGTGGTATACCTGCTGTTGCAGTACCAGAAATAATTTCTACGTCTTCAAATTTTTCATTAATAAGTTTGATTAAACCATCTCTAATAGCATTTCGTACTTCTGGATAGCCTAATGTTACTCTGTTATCGCAATAAATTGGTGATTTAATACCTGAACTCCATGTAAATAAATCATTTGGTGATAATGATACTGCTTCAATATCTAGTAGTGATTTTGCAATTTCTTTAGCCATTTAACCTAACCAACTTTCTTTTATTTTTTGATAACTTTCAACTGGATTGTCACTTTGAGTAATTGGTCGACCAACAACAATATGTGTTGATCCTAATTTTTTAGCTTGCTCCGGTGTAGTGATTCGTTTTTGATCATTTTGCGCAGCACCTTGAGGTCTAATGCCAGGCGTTACCTTCATAAAATCTTCGCCTAATTCTTTAGTTAACAATTCCGCTTCCAATGGTGAGCAAACGACACCATCAAGACCTGCTTGTTGAGTCAATCGAGCATAATTTAGAACTGCTTCTTCAATCGTTGTTTGTATATTTTGTTCATTATTTAACTGTTCTTGAGTTGTTGATGTTAATTGAGTAACAGCAATGATTTTTATATCTTTGTTGTGTTGACGTAATCCTTCAATAGCTGCTTCCATCATCGCCTTACCACCAGCTGCATGAACATTTACTAAATCTACATCTAATTTTGCTAACCCTTGCATTGCTTTATTTACTGTATTGGGGATGTCATGTAATTTTAAATCAAGAAATATACTATGACCTCTATCTTTAATTGATTTAATTAAATCAGGTCCTGTTTGATAAAATAATTCCATTCCAACTTTTACAAATAATGGTTCATTAAATTGATCTAAAAATGCATTAACTTTATCTGCAGATTCAAAATCTAATGCAATAATTGGTAATTGTTTCATTATGTACTCCTTATATTGAAAGTTCTTCAATCAAAGTCTAATAACTAAGAATTGAAGAACTTATCTAAATTAAAATGTAGTTTCAAAATATTAAATTATATTGAATTAGTTTACATATTTCGCATCGTAAATGTCATACTCTCAATAACATTAGTTAAATCGCTAGCAGTATCTAATGATGTTAAACATGGAATACCATTTTCAACTGTTGTACGACGAATTTGGAATCCATCTCTTTCCACTTCTTTACCTTTTGTCATTGTGTTAATAACGATTTGAACGTCACCATTTTGAATACGTGTAAGCAAGTCATTTTCTCCACCGATTTTGCCTACAACTTCTGCTGGTATATTATTTTGTTTTAATTTTTCAGCAGTCCCCTTAGTTGCTAGAATCTTATAACCTACTTCATTAAGACGGTGTGCAATTTTGACAATTTCGTCTTTATCTTTATTGCTTACTGTCATTAATACTGTACCGTGATCTTTGACTTCAAATCCACTACCAGTTAACCCTTTGTATAGCGCTTTTTCTAATGTTTGGTCTTTACCCATTACTTCACCTGTAGATTTCATTTCAGGCCCTAAAGTAATGTCTACATTTTTCAGTTTATTAAAGCTAAATATTGGTGCTTTAACAAATACACCTTCTGAATACGGTTGAATACCTTCTTTATAGCCTAAAGATGATAATTTCGTACCCATGATTGCTTGCATAGCTAATTGTGCCATTTGAATGTCAGTAATTTTACTTAAAAATGGTACTGTTCGACTTGAACGAGGATTTACCTCTAGAACATAAACACCATCATGTGCAATTACAAATTGAATATTGATTAATCCAATAATATTTAAACCTTTAGCTAATCTAATTGTGTAATCTTCAAGTGTTTTAATTTCTTCTTGAGATAGTGTTTGAGGTGGGTATACTGCAATAGAATCACCACTGTGTACACCTGCACGTTCAATATGTTCCATTATTCCTGGAATAATAACTGTTTCTCCATCTGAAATAGCATCGACTTCAATTTCTTTACCAGTTAAATATCTATCAACTAATACTGGATGTTCTGGACTAGCTTTAACAGCTTGTGTCATATAATTTTCTAACTCATCATCACTATCTACAATTTCCATAGCACGACCACCAAGCACATAAGATGGTCTAACTACAACTGGATATCCAATATTACGCGCGTTTTCTAACGCTTCTTTTGGTGATGTTGCAGTTTTACCTTGAGGTTGTGGTACATCGATAGTATGAAGTAATGCTTCAAATTCTTTTCTATCTTCAGCACGGTTTAAGTTTTCTAAAGAAGTTCCTAGTACTTGTACGCCATGTTTTGCTAATTTGTCAGCAAGGTTAATTGCTGTTTGTCCACCAAACTGTACAACTACACCTTTAGGTTTTTCAAGATTAATAATACTCATTACATCTTCTTCTGTTAATGGTTCAAAATATAATTTATCTGAAATTGAAAAATCTGTTGATACAGTTTCAGGGTTATTATTTACAATAATTGCTTCATAACCAGCATTTTGTATTGCCCACACAGCATGAACTGTTGCATAGTCAAATTCTACACCTTGTCCAATTCGAATAGGTCCAGATCCTAATACAAGAATTTTTTCTTTATCAGTAACAATAGATTCATTTTCAGTTTCATAAGTACCATAGTAATAAGGTGTTGTAGACTCAAATTCAGCAGCACATGTATCTACCATTTTGTACACTGGAGTAATATTATTTTCAATTCGTAATTGATAAACTTCTTCTTCTGTCATATCAAAACGATGTGCAATAACTCTATCACTGAATCCATAATCTTTAGCATATTTAAGGTATTCTAAATCACCTTGATGTGCTTTAAGTTCATGTTCAATGTTGATAATATTTTGGAATTTATTTAAGAAGAAATAATCAATTTTAGTCATTTCATGAATTTCTTCTAAAGTTGTTCCACGACGTATGGCCTCACCTATAAAGAATAATCTTTCATCATCTTGATGACTAATACGTTCTTTAATGTAGTCTAAATCAAAGCTTTCACCGTTTGGTAATCCTAAATGATGTACGCCGTATTCTAATGAACGAATCGCTTTTAATAAAGATTCTTCATATGTGCGTCCTATTGCCATTACTTCTCCAGTTGCTTTCATTTGAGTACCTAATTCACGCTCACCTTTTTCGAATTTATCAAATGGGAAACGTGGTATTTTTGAAATAACGTAGTCTAGTGTAGGTTCAAATGCAGCATAAGAAGTTCCAGTAATTGGATTTAACATTTCATCTAGTGTTAAACCTACAGCAATTTTGGCTGCTAACTTCGCAATTGGATAACCTGTTGCTTTAGATGCTAATGCTGATGAACGAGATACACGTGGGTTTACTTCAATAATGTAATAGTTGTATGAATCTGGATCTAAAGCTAGTTGTACGTTACATCCACCTTCAATTCCTAAAGCGCGAATAACTTTTAATGACACATCACGTAGCATTTGATATTCGACGTCTGATAGTGTCTGACTTGGCGCAACAACAATTGAGTCACCAGTGTGTATACCAACTGGGTCAATATTCTCCATATTACAAACTACTATTGCATTATCATTTTTATCACGCATAACTTCATATTCAATTTCTTTAAATCCAGCAATTGATTTTTCAATTAAACATTGTGTAGCAGGACTATAATGAAGACCATTGGTAACAACTTCTTTTAAGTCATCATCGTTGTAGCAAATACCGCCACCAGTTCCTCCCATTGTGAATGCAGGACGAACGATTAATGGATAGCCAACTTCTTCTTTAAATTTAAAAGCTTGTTCTACTGTATTTACGATGTCACTTTCAGGTACTGGAACATTTAAATCATTCATTAACGTTCTAAATAATTCACGGTCTTCAGCTTGTTGAATTGATTCTAATTCAGTACCAAGTAACTTCACATTATTTGCGGCTAATACACCACTATCGTGTAATTGAATAGCCATATTCAAACCAGTTTGACCACCTAATGTAGGAAGTAATGCATCGGGTTGTTCTTTGCGAATAATACGTGCAATAAAATCGTGTGTTAATGGTTCAATATAAACTTTATCTGCAATTTCTTTATCTGTCATAATCGTCGCTGGATTTGAGTTAACTAATATAACTCTATATCCTTCTTCTTTAAGTGCAAGACAAGCTTGAGTTCCTGCATAATCAAATTCCGCAGCTTGCCCAATAATAATTGGACCCGATCCTACTACTAAAATTGTTTGAATATCGTTACGCTTAGGCATTTACATTACGCTCCTTTTCTATGAACTCGTTCATCATTGTTATAAATTCATCAAATAAATAATTCGAATCGCTTGGGCCTGGTCTTGCTTCAGGATGATATTGAACAGAAAAAGCAGGTAAAGTCTTATGTCTTAAACCTTCAACAGTTCCATCATTTAAAGCAATATGAGTAACCTCTAAATCAGTGTTTTCTAAAGAATCTTTATCGATTGAATAACCATGGTTTTGACTTGTAATGTCAACTTTACCTGTTTTTAAGTTTTTAACAGGATGGTTAGCGCCTCGATGACCAAACTTCATTTTGAATGATTTAGCACCTTGGGATAATGCGAATAATTGGTGTCCTAGGCAAATTCCAAAGAATGGAATTTTACCAAGAATACCTTTAATCATTTGAATAGCTACTTCTACTTCATCTGGATCTCCAGGTCCATTTGATAGCATTACGCCATCTGGTGACATCTTCAATATTTCTTCAGCAGATGTGTCGTATGGCACAACTGTCACATTGCACCCTCGCATATTTAATTCTCGTACAATATTTTGCTTTTTACCAAAGTCAAGAAGTACAACGCTTAAATCTGCTCCAGTAGATACATAAGGTGTTTTTGTAGAAACAGTTGATACTTCGTCTCTAGGTAATTCAGTTGTTTTAAGATGTTCAACTAAGCTTTCAATTTCATCTTTGTTATCTGTAAATCCAGCTCTTAATACACCATGTTGGCGAATTTTACGTGTGATACTTCTAGTATCAACACCTGAGATACCAGGTATTTGATATTGAACTAATACTTCATGTAATGTCTTTTGATTACGGAAATTACTTGGATGTGTACTTGCTTCTTTGACTACTACACCATTTAATGTAGGTGTTAAAGATTCAAAGTCATCTCTATTAATTCCATAATTTCCAATTAATGGATACGTAAATGTAATAATTTGACCTGTATATGAAGGGTCAGAAATTGTTTCTTGATAACCTGTCATTGCTGTGTTAAAAACAATTTCACCAATCGATAATTCATCTGAACCTAGCTGGTATCCTTCATAATAAGAACCGTCTTCAAATACTAGATAACGTTTTGAAAGCATTTATTTTTCCTCCTTAAATACAACTTCACCTTTTATCATAGTTAATACGGGATGTCCGTATACTTTCTCACCAATAAATGGTGTATTGTCAGCTTTTGATAAGAAATCTTCACTTCTAATTTCTTTTTCATTTTCTAAATCAATAATAGTAATATCAGCATAACTATCTTTGTGTAGTTTTCCGTAGTTAAGATTAAAGATTGTAGCTGGTTTAATTGTTAAATAATCAATTAATTGTTTTAATGACCAATTCCCATTTCTTACGAAGTGTGTATATAGTAATGGGAATGCTGTTTCACTACCTACAATTCCAAATGGTGCTTTAGTCATAGGTTGTTCTTTTTCTTCTTTAGCGTGTGGCGCATGGTCTGTAGCAATACAATCAATTGTACCGTCTAATAATCCTTCTAATAATGCGTCACGATCTTCTGTACTTCTTAATGGTGGATTCATTTTATAATTAGAATCATCACCTGGAACATCATTTTCTGTTAATAATAAGTGATGTGGCGTTACTTCAGCTGTAACATGAATGCCTGCTTTTTTAGCATCGTGAATAACACGGACACTTTCTTTAGTTGATACGTGACAAACATGATAATGACATCCTGCTGCTTCAGCTAATAAAACATCTCTTGCAATTTGAACTGATTCACAAACATTTGGAATACCAGGAATACCTAGTTCTTCACTACGTTTACCTTTATGCATAGCGCCGCCATAAATTAAGCTATTGTCTTCACAATGAGCAACAATTGGCTTTTTAACTTTAGCAGCTTGCTTCATAGCAGCGTACATCATACTCGCTTGTTGTACACCGACGCCATCGTCTGTGAACGCAAACACACCTTCTTTAGCTAAAGCTTCGAAATCCACTAACTCTTTACCAGCTTGTCTAGTTGTAATTGAAGCATAGGGTAATACGCGAACTTGAGCTGTTTCAGAAATTCTTTCTCTTAACGCTCTTACATTTTCAACTGAATCTGGTACTGGTCTTGTATTAGGCATAGGGCAAATTGTAGTAAATCCACCTCTAGCTGCTGCTTTTGTACCTGTTTCAATTGTCTCTTTGTGTTCACCACCTGGTTCACGTAAATGCACATGTACATCTACAAATCCTGGTGCGATTAAATTTCCTTTAGCATCAATGACTTCAATATCGTCAGATGATGCATCTATTTTAGTACTGATCGTTTTAATTCTTTTACCTTCGATTAAAATATCTGTATTTTTCAATTTTCCGTTCTTAATAATTTTACCGTTTTTAATTAATTTCATGATTCAAATACCCCTTCCTTATTGTAAAAGCTCATCAATAACTGCCATTCTCAAATACATACCGTTTTCCATTTGCTTAAATATTCGAGACTTAGGTGCCTCTACCAATTCGCTTTCGATTTCTACTCCTCTATTTACAGGAGCCGGATGCATGACAATAGCTTCTTCTTTTAATTTATCATATCTTTCCCTAGTTAACCCATATTGTTGATGATAATTTTCAGCTTCAAAATTGGCCTTTCCAGTAATACCATGTCTTTCATGCTGAACTCTTAGCAACATCACAATATCTACTTGGTTAATCACATCATCAATATTTACATATGATGCCTCTATTGTATCGTCTACCCATTCTTCGGGGCTCGCGAACATTACATTTGCACCTAATGCTTTTAAACTATGAAAATTACTTCTAGCTACTCGAGAATTTTTGATGTCACCACAAATTAATACATTTAGACCTTCAAATTTTCCATACTCTTCATAAATTGTCATTAAATCAAGTAAACTTTGTGTTGGATGTTGACCACTACCATCCCCACCGTTAGCTATAGGGATATTTAAATTATTTAATTCTTCATAATATGCATTTTGAGAATGTCTAATTACAAGTAAATTAACACCAATACTTTCTAAAGTTTTACAAGTATCATACAAGGATTCACCCTTTTGAACTGATGATGTACTTGTCTCAAAATTAACTAAATTCAATCCTAACTTTTGTTCGGCAACTTCAAAACTACATTTTGTTCTAGTTGAATTTTCAAAGAACAAATTAGCTACAAATTTATCTTTGTATTGCGGTACATTAACTTCTCCAGATTTAAATTGACTTGCTTTTTTAACTAAGCTAAAAATTTCATCGTTTGATAAATCTTCCATTGATAATAAATGTTCCATTGTTTGCCTCCTCAGTTAAACTGATTATTTTTTAGGTAAGATTAAATTTAAAATAATACCTGATAATGCTGATAATGCCATTCCTTCAAGCTGAAGATTTATGCCAATACCTTTTAAATTGATAAGTAGATTTCCAATACCAATTACTAAAATGACAGATGCTATTACCAAGTTTCTATTGTTAGCAAAATCAACATTACTCTCAACAATCATTCTTAAACCACTTGCGGCGATAATACCGAATAATAGTATAGATACACCACCCATGACTGGTGTTGGTATTGAAGAAATAAGTGCTGTGAATTTTCCTATAAATGCGAGTACTATCGCTATGACAGCTGCGCCACCAATAACGTAAATACTATAAATTTTAGTAATCGCTAGAACGCCAATGTTCTCACCGTATGTTGTACTTGGTGGTCCTCCGATAATACTTGCAACCATCGTTGATACACCGTCACCGATAATTGATTTGTCTAATCCTGGATCTTTAAAGAAATTTTTACCTACAATTTTATTAATGACCATTTGATGTCCAATATGTTCACTAACTGTCACAAAAACTACTGGTATCATCACTAGTACCAATCCTAGGTGAAACGATGGTACATAATCTTTAAATGGTAGATAAATATCTGGGAAATCTAACCATTTAGCTTTAGCTATTGGCGCAAATTTTACTAATCCCATAAATATTGAAACGATATAACCTACAATAATACCGATTAAAACTGGTATGAGGGATAAGAATCCTTTGAAAAAACCTTGCACAATAATAGTTACTATTAAAGTGATTAACGCTACTACTAAATAACTTAAATTGTAACCTTTCATGTCTCCTGAATTTTCATACATTGCCATGTTTACTGCTGTAGGTGCAAGACTTAAACCGATAACCATGATTACTGGTCCAACCACAACAGGTGGTAATAATTTCATTAGCCATTCTGTTCCACTAAATCGTATACATATACCGATAATGACGTACATTAATCCACTCATGAATAATGCAACTAACATGTCTCCTAAACTTTGTGTACTTAACCCAGTAATGATTGGAGTGATAAAAGCGAAACTAGAACCCAAATAAGCAGGTATTTTGGCTTTTGTTATTAATATGTATAATAATGTTCCGATTCCAGATGCTAATAATGCAGCTGATATTGGTAGTCCTGTTAAAAATGGTACAAGTACAGTCGATCCAAACATCGCAAATAAATGTTGTAAACTTAAGAATGCCCATTGGCCTGCTTTTGGTTTATCTTTAACATCTAATACTGGTTTTACTGTACGTTCAAACATTTGTTCATTTTCCATAATGATTCATTTCCTCTCATAAAAAAATCTCTTTACATACAGTTATGCAAAGAGACTAAAGTCAATGATATGAATCATAAGCAATATGTATCTATAGTCATATAAGTTTACATAACTATATTACAGTTAGTTAAATGCTTATATAATTCAATTCACCTTTTTCAGTCTCTCGTACTGTTTTAAAAGGATATATTATTCAATTACTACCGCATTCGTTGAATCCTTTTCCGTTAAGAATACTTTCACTGATTCATCTCGTGCAGTAGGTATATTTTTCCCTACAAAATCTGCTCGAATTGGAAGTTCTCTATGGCCTCGATCAACAAGTGTTGCCAAACCAATTTTAATTGGTCTAGAGTGTAATAGTATAGCATCTAATGACGCTCTTACAGTTCTTCCTGTATATAAAACATCGTCCACGATGACAACAACTTTTCCTGTGATGTCTACATCAATCTCAAATGCTTTATCAAAAGATTGCTTTGAAACTTGATCAATGTCATCTCGAAATTGTGTAATATCAATTGTACCTGTTGGAACAAGTTGTTGCTCAATCATATTAATTTTTTCTTGAATACGGTAAGCAAGGTAAGCACCTCGCGTTTTAATGCCCAATAATACTAAATCTTCTGTACCTTTGTTATACTCAAGAATTTCATGTGCAATTCGAGTTACTGTACGTTGTATTGCTGCTTCATCCATAATGATGCGTTCAGACATTTCCTCACCTCATAAATTAACATGAAAAAAACCTCACATCTTTAACAAGACATGAGGTTGATATATAGATAATGTGTAATTGAGATATAATCACATACACATTTTCATTCATTTACATGAGTTACAATTCTTTAAAAAACTTTCTATAAAAGTATATAAAGGTAGTAACATTAATGTAGATTAAGTATCATTTTCATGTCTTTGAAGCCTCTCTGGACTTACATTTAAAGACCTACGATTTTTTTATTTAAACTGTTATTAGTTTAATCCTAAAACTACAATTAGTCAACGGTCATATGACTATTTTTTTATTTATCTTTATAAGTTTATGACTTATGTCTAGACTTTAATTAATATCTAAATTCAAATATTGAACTATATGATTTATCAAACTATATTAAGCATCTCTTTTTCTAATATCATCTAATAAATCTTCAAATTCTTGTGGTAATTTAGCTGTTCTTTCAATATATTCATGCGTAACTGGATGTTCAAAACCGATGACTCCAGCATGTAAAGCTTGTCCACCAATATCTAATGTTTTCTTAGGACCATATTTAGGGTCCCCAACTAATGGGAATCCAATATATTTCATATGTACACGGATTTGGTGAGTACGACCTGTTTCTAACTCGCACTCAATTAATGTGTAGTCTTTAAAATGTTCTAATACATTGAAATGTGTTACTGCTTCTTTTCCATCATCTACGACAGCCATAGCTTGGCGGTCTTTTTTATTACGTCCAATAGGTGCATCTACAGTTCCATAATCATGTGGAATATTGCCATGTACTAATGCGACATATTTACGTTTAACTGATTTCGCCATTAATTGCTCAACTAAGCCTCGATGCGCAATATCATTTTTAGCAACCATTAACAATCCTGAAGTATCCATATCAATTCTGTGAACGATGCCTGGGCGTATTTCACCATTAATACCTGATAAATCTTTAATTTGATACATCAATCCATTGACTAAAGTACCTGTATAATGACCAGGTGATGGATGAACAACCATACCTTTAGGTTTATATACAATAGCTACATCGTTATCTTCATAAAAAATATCAAGATTTAAATTTTCTGGCGTGATATCCGCTTCTACGACCTCTTGTTCTGTTAAGATAATATGATCGTTTTGTTTAACTTTATAGTTTGGTTTTACCACTTTATCATTTACTTTTACTAAATCTTCTTTGATCCAATCTTGAATCTGACTACGTGACCAATCGCTATTCAATTCAGGTAATACTTTATCTAATCTTTGACCTACATAATTATTATCTGAAATTTGATATTCATATGTTTCCATTACCTTACCTCCTATTCTTTATTTGTTGTATCTTTAAGTAAAGCTATAATTATTAAAATTACACCAATTGTTAAACTTGAATCGGCAATATTAAATATTGGAAAATCATATCCAAAAATATTTGTGTCGATAAAATCAACAACTTCTCCATTAAACAAACGATCTATAAAATTCCCTAAAGCGCCTGCGAACAACAAACTAACAGCTAATTGCATAAATAAATTGTACTTAGCTTCTTTAATAAAGAATAATACGAGTATGATTAATATAATTACTGTAATGATATAAAAGAAAAACATTTTTCCACTTAAAATACCCCAAGCAGCACCATTATTTCTATGGGATGTTATATTTAAAAAATTTGGTATTACTTCGTAGGAATCCCCTATTTTCATTGAACTAGCAATTATCCATTTTGTTATTTGGTCAATGACTAAAATAAAAATGACTACGAATAATGAAATACCAGTATAATATTTCTTTTTCATTCATGTGCCTCCATTCAAAACCATTCATCACTTTTTTACAATATCTTTTATTATATCTTAATCAAGTATATAAAAACAGGATAGCCTAAAAATAAATACGATGTACATAATGAAATAATTTTATTTGCTAATCGGCATTATTATGAGTATCGATATGTTGTTCTTAATTATGCTTTTTCATTATTTTTAGGATGTATATACTGATATTGATCTACATCAAAACTTGGAATTGTTCTATCTGTAATTTCATAAGCTTTTTTAAAATTCATCTCAGAAATTTTAAGTGATCCATCTTGATTTATTTTTTCAATATATGCTACGTGCCCATATTTTCCTTTAGTTGTTTGTAATATCGACCCTTTTTTAGGTTGATGATTGACTTTGTAATCATCTTTTTCAGCATTTTTAGCCCATTCTTTTGCATCAGACCATGTGTTCTCAATTTGATGGTGATCTTCTTTGACTTTATCAAAAACATAATACGTACATTGACCTTTTTGATAAGTATTATATTTCATTGGATTGATTTCTAATAAATGATTTTTGGGCTCTGTCATATCTTGATTATTTAATCCATCTATTATTGCAGCTATCGTAATACATATAGTCACTATAAACATTAAAGTTATACTTTTTTTCACTGAATCACTCTTCTTTTATATAATTAAACCTAAAATATATGCCATCCGGCCCTTTAACATTCAAATGGGTCGTTTCTGGATAATGAAAATCTACAAGTGCTAAGCCATAAGAATGAGAATTATCAACGCGTTTAGTTCCGGATATCCATTGATTTATAGATAAATGATGGTGGTAATGTTGAGATGATAAAAAGAATGAATAGTCATCCATATATGCTGATTCTTCTAAACCAAAATAATTTAAATAATAATCTTTGACTTCAGATATACGTACCGTCTTTAAATGTAACGTACCAATTTTAGCCTCATCTGGAATGCCTTGCCACTTTTCGTCTGAAACTTCATTTAATAAACGTGGGACGTTAATTGGCACAATATTAAGCAATGCTTTATCATCCTCATAATGCCATGACTCAAAATCTTGATCGACATAAAATTTCAAACCGTTGCCTTCAGGATCTTCAATAAACAAAGACGTTGAAACACTTTGTTCTCCACCGTTAACAGGTATTTCATAATCGCTCAATTGTACTAATAAATCAGCTAAATCAGATAGCGTTGGCAACATGATTCCTAAATTAAATAACCCAGCTTCTGACATTAATGGTTCTCGTCCATTAGTAATTTCATTTAACGTAATGAATGTATTTGACATTCCTACTTCATATTGAATGCTCGTCATCGTTTCGTTAACAATATTTAACCCTAATATTTCTTCATAAAAAGGTTTAAGTTCATCTTTATCTCTTACATTTATAGTTATTCCATTTACAAAATTTGCATTCTTATTATGAAACATACATACTACCTCTTTCATAAAGCTTATCTATAAATTTAACTCATTATTGAAATTATTATCAGTAACATCCATATTTTTAATATTATGCTAAAAATTTATACTAAAAGCAACTTAATTGCTAAAAATATTGCTTGAAAGAGCATAATGAGAACATGACATTTCAATTAAACTTACACTAATTCATTCCAATTTTAATGACTATCTAAATTTTCATTAGCTAATATATGAACGTAAAAATAATAAAGTAACCTTTATCAATATTTCAAATTTAAAAATATAAAATAAAAGCTGTTAGCAATGTCAATTGACACTGCTAACAGCTTTAAATCAATGATCTAATATTAATTTAATGTTTTTACGACTTCTTGACAACGTGGGCATAAGTGATCTAGTTCTCCTACTGATCCTAATTGATCACTGTAGTTCCAGCATCTTTCACATTTTTCACCTTCAGCATGTTCAATACGGATATCACCATATTGATAAGCTTGACCATTGTCAACGTGGTCAACTACTTCTGCTTGAGAAGTAATAAATAATTGTTGTAAGTCATTAAATTGTTGTAAGAATTCTGAAGCATTGAAATCACTATTACTACCGATTGTCACTTTAGCTTCTAATGATTTACCAATTACTTTTTCATTACGAGCTGCTTCTAATGCACGGTTGACGTCATCACGTAATTTCATAAATGTATTCCATTTATCTAATAATTGTTGGTCTACTTCTTCAACTTTTGGCATATCAGCTAAATGTACACTTTCTTCTTTAACATGTGGCGTATGTGACCAAACTTCTTCTGCAGTATGCACTAAGATTGGTGCAAGTAATTTAGTCATATCAACTAAGATTTGATATAACACTGTTTGCATACTACGGCGTTTATGTGATGAACGTTCTTCAATATAAAGAATATCTTTACCATAATCTAAGTAGAAATTACTTAATTCTACATTGATAAAGTTTTGTACTTCTTGATAAATATTAAGGTAATCAAAGTTTTCATAGTTTTTAATTGTACTAGCAGTGAATTCACGTAAACGATGTAATAAATAACGATCGACTTCTAATAAATCCGCTTCAGCAATACCATCTGTTTCTGGATTGAAATCATTCACATTACCTAACATAAATCTTAATGTATTTCTGATTTTACGATATACATCTGACGTTTGTTTTAAAATTTCATCTGAAATACGCACATCAGCTAAATAGTCTGTACTACTTACCCATAAACGTGCAATATCAGCACCTTTTTGTTTTACAACTTGATCCGGTACAATCGTGTTACCTAATGATTTACTCATTTTCTTACCTTCTCCATCCATGACGAAACCATGAGATAATAAGAATTTGTATGGTGATTGGCCTTTTGTTGCCACTGCAGTTGTAATTGATGAGTTAAACCAACCACGATATTGGTCACTACCTTCAAAGTATAAATCTGCTGGGAAACTTAATTCAGGACGTGTTTCAAGTACACCTCTATGAGATGATCCTGAATCGAACCATACGTCCATAATATCTTCTTCTTTAGTAAATTCGCCATTAGGACTTCCTGGATGAGTGAATCCTTCAGGTAATAAATCTTTAGCTTCACGTTCGAACCAAATATTTGAACCATGTTGTTCGAATAAATCTGCAACATGATTAACTGTTTCTTTAGTCATGATGATGTCGCCATTTTCTGCATAGAATACTGGTAGTGGAACACCCCATACACGTTGACGAGAAATAACCCATTCTCCTCGATCACGAATCATATTGTAAATACGAGTTTTGCCCCAATCTACTTTAAAATCAGTATTATCAATCGCATCTAGAATATCTTGTCTTACTTTATTAATAGAAGCAAACCATTGTGGTGTCGCACGGAATATAACTGGTTTTTTAGTTCTCCAATCATGTGGGTAACTATGAGTAATGAAGTTTAGTTTTAATAAAGCATCTTTTTCTGTTAATAAATCAGTAACAGCTTTATTTGCTTTGTCATAGAACATACCTTCAAATGGTCCGCCTTCTTCAGTGAACACACCTTTATCATTTAGTGGACTAATAACAGGTAAATCATATTTTTGACCAACGATATAGTCATCTTCCCCGTGTCCAGGAGCAGTATGAACACAACCTGTACCAGCATCAGTAGTGACGTGGTCTCCGTTAATAACTAATGAAGTTCTGTCTAAGAATGGATGTTGTGCTTCAACATATTCTAATTCCTTACCTGTAAATTCTTTTTCAAGTTGGATTGAATCTGTATCCCATTCTAATGCTTCTGCAACTGTTTCTGCTAGAGCTTGTGCAATAATGTACTTTTTACCATTAACATTATATTGCCCATATTTTAATTCTGGATGAACTGTAATCGCTACATTTGAAGGGATTGTCCATGGTGTAGTTGTCCAGATAATAAATTGTGCGTCAGGATCAACGACACCTTTGTCATCTTTAACATTAAACGCTACATAGATTGAAGCAGAACGTTTATCATGGTATTCAATTTCAGCTTCAGCTAATGAAGATTCACTTGATGGTGACCAATAAACTGGTTTTTTACCTTTGTAAATTAAACCTTTGTCAGCCATTTCACCAAATAATCGAATTTGTGCTGCTTCATATTCAGGATTTAATGTGATATAAGGGTTATCAAAATCACCACGTACACCTAAACGTTTGAAATCATTCTTTTGAATTTCAACTTGTTTTAAAGCAAACTCTTTACATTTTTCTCTAAATTCAGCAGTAGTCATTTTTTTACGATCTACGCCTTTTTTAGTTAATGCTTGTTCAATTGGTAAACCATGTGTATCCCAACCAGGAACGTACGGTGCATAAAAGCCTTGCATTGTTTTATATCTAACGATGAAATCTTTAATAATTTTATTTAAGGCATGACCCATATGTAAGCTACCGTTAGCGTATGGTGGACCATCATGTAAAATGTAAGATTGGTTTCCTTTATTTTTATCTAATGCTTTTTGGTATTGATTGTCTGCATCCCATTTTTCTTGAATTTTTGGCTCTTTATTAGGTAAGCCACCACGCATTGGAAATTCTGTTTTTGGCATTAATAACGTATCTTTATAATTCATTTACTTTCATTCCTCCTAATTATAAAAAAGAACTCTAAGTTCAATTAACAGGGACGGTTATACCGCGGTACCACCCTGATTAACTCAACTTAGAGTTCTCTCTTGAATATATTCATTTTAAACAAATCAGTGATATAAGAAACATGCTTATATTAGGCTCCCACCATTTCCTAATTCGCTGTGATAAGTGTTTTGTTTCTTACGCGTCTGATTTTTATTTTTGATTTGGTGATTCTGATTGAGTCACTGAATCACTTTGAGATGTTGAAACCGTACTTTCTGAAGATTCAGTTGTTTGAGACTGACTTTGAGCATTTTGTTTCATTGCTTTTTCTTCTTCAGTTAAATCATTTTCATTTAAATGGTGAATGTCTTCTAAAGTGACTTGTTCAGCATCTAAATCATAATTTAATAAATAATCCCAATCGTCATTCTTAAGTAAGTCTAATTGAGCTTCAACTAACATACGGAAACGAGATCTAAATACTTTAGATTGACGTTTCATATCTTCAGTTTGGAAAGCTAAACGACGTGCTTTTTCTACCGCATCGTTTACAATTTGATCAGCTTGCGCTTGAGCTTTGGCAATTGTTGCTTCTGCATCTTTATTCGCTGCTAATTTAGTTTCTTCACCAGCTTTTTGTGCTTGTACTAATGCGTCAGTTACAGATTGATGAACATCTTGATATGACTTAATATTAGTATCTCTTTCTTCAATAACTTTTTCAAGTTGTTTTTTATCTTCTTTTAATCTTTCTATTTCAGAGCTTAATTGTTCTAAATAGTTTGCAACTTCAGTAGGTTCTAGACCATTTTTCACACGAGTAAACTCTTTACTTTTAATTTCACTTGGTGTAAAAGGCATTATATGTCCTCCTTAATTTTACACTATTTGAATAATGTATTATAGGTAATGTGTATTTTATCTTTTTTAGTTCTTCCACCTATATCGGTCATTTGTGCTCTACCGAAACCTTGGATGGAAAGCAAATCATTCATTTCTAATTGAAAATCAGGTGAATCAATGATTGTGTGATTCACTTTTACTCTTTTTTTCTCGATGAGTTGTTTCGCTATCGATCTTGATTTGTGAATCATTTCTTTAAGTACAACATCAAGTCTTAGTGCGCTCACCGTTGAACTATGAATCTTCCAATTCTCTTCTGATTGTATCATATCTTTTAAAGGAATAGAATTAAGTTTAATTGTAGCACCTTTGATTTTAGTGAATTCTAACATAATAAATGATTCTAAAGCTTTTGTCAAAACAAATTGAATACGTTCTCCAACAATAATATCTCCAAGTTGATTTCTATCTATTCCTAAAGACATCAATGTCCCTAATACATGTTGGTGTTGTATTGTAACAAACTTTTGTGGATAGTCTATTTCAATTAAAGTTAAATCAAAATCACTTTCATTTGGTTCGTAATAAGAAGGTGTGATAAGGGCACGTTGTCGTTCAGCTTGAGGTCCCCCATTAAAATGAACAACCAAATCTTCATAACTACCAACAATAACTTCCAATATATACTGACCTCTAGGATCTAAAAAGTTTGTTAATACTGGCGCATAATGTCGTTCAGCTTGTTGGCATTTATCGATTAATAAATCTATGGTTGCTTGTTCTTCTTTTCTAAAATGCTGATAAATATCGATGTTTGACACCTCCTTATTTTTACGTAGTTTAGCTAGTTCAGTCACCTTATTTTACAAAGTTAACAATAAAACGAGGCAAACTGGCATACTTCCAGTTACCTCGTTATTCAACAACATCTATATTATTTACTATCTTTTAAGTATTTACTCTTATCCAGCCAAGTGAACTAAAATCATGTTGAAAATAGTCACTAATCCTCGTTGGAATAATACTAAAACAATGATAGCTACAATAGATGATATATCAATAATTCCTATTGGTGGAATTATTTTTCTAAATGGTTCCAAAAATGGTTCGTAAATCTTCCCGAGTATTTCACCAAACTTAGATTCTCGAATATTTGGCACCCAAGAAGTAAAGAAATAAACAATCATTCCATAATAATAGATTTGAACAATCCAAATTATAATTCGGAATATTGTATTAAGTAATCCAATATCCATATGTTATCTCCTTATTCGTAATGTTGCTCCATATTCTCAATATGGTCTGTAATGCTACCAGCAACTTCAACATTGTCTGGAGTACATAGGAAAATATCTGTACCGACACGTTGGATATCGCCACCAATCGCATATACTGTACCACTCAAGAAATCAATAATACGTTTAGCAGAGACTTTATCAATGCGTTGTAAATTAACTAAAGTAGCACGACGATTTTTTAATTCATCTGCAATATCTTGTGTATCTGAGAATACACGTGGTTCAAATAAACACATTTTTGAACTTTCTTGAGTAACAACATTTGTTTGTGCATTATTATTCATCGTTACAACATTTCTTGAGTTTGATTTAGAATTATTAGTCATACGATAATTCCTTTCTTCAGAAGTTGAATTATATCTAGTTGAAATTTTTTGTGGTACTGATTTAATTGCACTTGTTTTTGAAGTAGCCGGTTCTTGCGCTACCTCTCTTTGTGATTCAACTTCACGTTCTTGTTTACGATCACGTTCTTGTTCACGTTCTTCTGGTACTTCCACTTCTTCTTCATCTTCAACTACAAAAAAACCATTAAATAAATCTTTTAAAGCCACGGGGCTCACTCCTCTTCTCCTACAAGTTTAGTCCCAATTCTTACAAACGTAGCACCTTCTTCTATAGCAATGAGGTAATCGTTACTCATACCCATAGATAATTCAGTACACGGTGCATATTCTAAATTGAGTTTGTGTATTTCGTCTCTTTTTATTCGTAATTTTCTAAATAATGACTGTATGTATTCGACATCATCTGTAAATGGTGCCATAGTCATTAATCCGACTATTTTTATATTCTCATATTGTTTAAGGTCTTCGATAAACGAATTAACATCGTCTAAATCAATACCATGTTTAGAAGATTCTCCAGAAACATTCACTTGTAAAAAACAAGGAATAGTATGATTGGCACGTTTGTTAATTTCTTTAGCTAAACTCATTCTATCTAAAGCGTGGAAGTAATCAACATCATTGATGACATCTTTGACCTTTCTAGATTGCAAAGAACCGATAAAATGAAACACTGCATCACTAGGTAGTGCTTCTTTCTTTTCTTTAAATCCTTCAAGTCTATTCTCACCAAAGTGACGAAGTCCAGCTTGATAAGCTTCTTTAGCTCGCTCTATTGTAACATACTTTGTCACTGCAATCACGCTAGGCTGTGTTGAAATGTTACTTTTTTCTCTTTGTTGATTTATTTCATCGTTAATTTTTGCCAAATTTTCTTCGACTTTACGCATTAATCTTCACCTTGCTTTCTTCCGATAAAGGCTAACATTCTACCGGTTTGCCCTTTCTCAACTCTATAGGAAAAGAAATAATCTAAGTTTTCTGATGTAGCATAATCTGTAATATAAATATTATCTTTTGGTACACCCACACTTTGTAATAATAAAGCATTGGCTTTTTTCAAATCTATGCCATGTCTATCTTCATCTCGTGTTTCTATATATTGTGTTGTTTCAATATCTAATGTTTCAAATTTAGATTTAATATCATCATTAATTTCATACGAATTTGAAGTTGCAGGACCTATCACAACTTGTAAATCATTTAAGTCAAAATCGATTTGTCGAACCATTTCTTTTACAATTTCACCATATGTACCTCTCCAACCTGCATGAGCTAAACCAACATAATGATTTTTCTCACTATAAAAATATACTGGTACACAATCTGCATAACACATCGTTAATAAAATATTAGGTTCATATGTATACAGACCATCAATGCTATGTAAATCATTAGTGATTGCATCGATATTAGTTCCTTTATCTGCAGCTGTGATTTTGGCTACTTTATTTTCATGAGTTTGTATAGGAAATACCCAATCTCTTCTAGGAAAATGTATCAAATCGGCTAAAATAGCTTGATGCTTTGATATATTATCTTGATCATCGTCAACGTATCTAGCCATATTAAATGCATTTTAAGGATACATACTTAAGCCAACCTCTCTCGTAGTAAATCCAAGGGTAGTATTTGTCTTATTTTCGTCTTTGTATTCTAAAAAATGATCTTGTTTAATAAATTTTTCAGTCAAATGTTTCACAACCTTAAGTATGAATTTTCAATATTTGCTATTAATGATAAAAATGGCTTTCGTAAAGTTATTATATAACATTTTTATTTGTAATTAAATTAAAACTATTTTAATTGTACATGGATTAACATGCTTTTTCTTAAACTTTAGAATCTGGTTATAATCTTAAAAATTCCTATGTAAAAAATTAAAAAGTCATCAGAATTCAATCTGATGACTTAAAATAATATGTTTAGAGAATTAATTAACGTCTAGTTCTTCTTGAACGTCTTTCTTCTCTGTTTCTAATAAAGCTAGGAATATCATCGTCTTTAGTTGTATGAGTTCTTTCGTTCACACTGTCAGAAGATGATGCACTTGAAGCAGAACTGCTTACAGATTCTTCTCTATCTACAGAATGAGATGATGAAGCACTATTTACACTAGAACCGAATCCAGTACTAGAAGCTTTACGTCCTTGAGAAGATGGTTTGTCTTCAAATCCAGTAGCAATAACTGTAACTACAATTTCATCTTGTAATTCTGGGTTAATTACTGTACCGAAAATCATGTTCACGTCTTCATCAGCAGCATCTTGTACGATATCAGCAGCTTCTTGAGCTTCGAATAAAGAAAGTGATTCCCCACCTGTAATGTTCATAAGCACACCTTGTGCACCAACAATAGAAGTTTCTAATAAAGGTGAAGAAATAGCTTTTTTAGCTGCTTCTACCGCTCTATTTTCTCCAGATGATACGCCAATTCCCATTAAGGCAGAACCTTGGTTTGACATAATAGTTTTCACGTCAGCAAAGTCTAAGTTAACTTCACCAGATACAGCGATTAAGTCAGAAATACCTTGTACACCTTGACGTAAAACGTTGTCTGCTTCTTTAAATGCTTCCATCATAGGAGTTGATTTATCAACGATATCTAATAAACGATCATTAGGAATAACGATTAATGTATCTACAGCAGCTTTCATTGATTCAACGCCGGCAGCAGCTTGTGTTTGACGTTTACGACCTTCAAAGCCGAATGGACGAGTAACAACACCAACTGTTAAAGCTCCCATTTCTTTAGCAATTTTTGCTACTACAGGAGCAGCACCAGTACCAGTACCGCCACCCATACCTGCAGTTACGAATACCATATCTGCACCTTGGATTGCATCTTCAATTTGTTCACGTGATTCTTCTGCAGCTTTTTTCCCAATTTCTGGGTTAGCTCCAGCACCTAATCCACGTGTTAATTTTTCACCAATTTGGATTTTTGATTCAGCTTTAGATAAGTTTAAAGCTTGTCCATCCGTATTGATAGCGATAAATTCTACATTATTCATACCGTGGTCAATCATACGGTTTACAGCGTTGTTACCGCCGCCACCTACACCGATGACTTTTAAAGTCGCTAAATGATTAAATCCTTGTTCAAATTCTAACATTTAAATTTCCTCCTAGTTTTAATGGCCAATAATCATTCAAATAAAGATTTCATGAGTTTTTTAAATTTACCTTCTTCTTTGTCTTTATCTTGAGCATTATGATGATCTTGTTCTTGATGAGTTTCGCGGTTGTCATATTCTTCATGAGGTGCTTCAGGTTCTTCCTCATAATCATCTTTTTTATTCGATTTGCGTTTGAACCAATCGAAACCGCTTGATTTAGAGTCAGCATCTTTATCATTTGATTCGATAACTTCCTCTTCAAATTCCTCATTATCTTGATAACTAATTGTAACATAATCTAATAACTCGTCAAAAGTGATACTACTAGAAATCGTAGAAATCGCAGAAGAAAATTCTGGTTTTCTGATACCCATTTGAGATGGTGTATGAATTCTTACTTTTTCACTTACCATATCTTGTAGTAATTCTTTTACACCTAATAAGTTAGCTGATCCGCCAGTAACGACGAAACCACCGTTAACTTTAGTTAATCCTAATTCTTGCAATACATCAAATACTTCGAAGAAAATATCTTCAACTCTTGCTTCAATAAAATCACTTAAATCTTTTTGCGTATATTGAACATTCTCTTCACTATCTATTTGATCCACAGAAAATACATCTTGGCTTGAAGCTGAGTCATAAAAAGCATGACCATATTGATGTTTAATCTTTTCTGCTGTGTCATAAGAAGTGTTTAATCCTTGTGCAACATCGTCAGTAATATCACGACCAGCCATTTCGATTGAATCTGCATCCACTAATTCGCCACGTTCATAGAAGGCAATTTGTGTTAAATCTTCACCGATATCAATAACACATGCACCGAGCTCTTTCTCAGTTGCTGATAAGATTGAGCCATAATTGTATGCATCTGAATATACGTCAAGCACGTCTACACCACATGATTCAACACATTTAATCATATTAATTAAAATTGATTTTTGAATAGCTATAACGCCTGCATCCACTTTAAGTGAATGTCTAGCGATTAATTCTTTTGGATCTGATACTTCATTTTCCTTATCTACAACAAAGCGTATTGGGAAAACGTTAATGACTTCTGTTTCAGGAACATCATTTTTGTCTCTAATACCTTCAAGTACAGATTCGATATGTGTTCCATTAATTTCAGTATCTTCATAAAATTCTATTTCATTTGATTCATCATACACTTCAGTTCCTATGATAGGTAATTTTAAGAATACTTCTTTAATATCGACACCTGAAGCGATAGAAGCCTTTTTAATTGTGTCTTTGACAGCTTGTCTTGCTATATCAAAGTCATCAATCAGACCATTTTTAATACCGCTTGTATAGGTTTGTCCTGTACCTATCACATTTATTCCATTGTGAAATTTTTCGCCTACTATTGTTTTAACACTTGATGAACCAATATCTATGCTTACATAGTAATGTTCCTCCATAGATAGGCACCTCCTGACAAGTTACTATTAAAATACACTATGTTTAGTTTACAATACGTTGATAAGCTTGTGAACTATAAACACATACTAATATCAAAATTTTTTAATTATTTTCTTTTGATTCTTTATTAATTTTATTTAACACACTTTGAAGTTCTTCTTTTGCTTCAGTTTCTTTTGCTGATGTTTTAGATACACTTTGTTCAGATTCAGATTGATCACCACTACTATTTTGATAAGGAATAAATGATGCTCCTACCGACAAATCAATATAACCATCTGTTTTAAGGTCGCCTGAATCACTACGAGACAGTGATTCTGACATTTGTGGGTAATATTTCATCTTATCCGCTATAGTCGTAATATCTCCAATGACTTGAATATCATCTTTAGTGAATATTTTAATTCTGTTCTGCTTATTCTTATCTGGTGCATAGTTGACTTCCGCAATTAAATTTCTCACTTTAGGTGACATTTCTGATAACGCTTGGATTATTTTTTCCTTTTTGTCGCCTTTAAAACCATCAATGATTGGACCGTCATGTGAAATATTACCATCATAATCTTTTAATTCTTTCCCGTCTTCTAGCACAGGCACATATTTGTCTTTGTTTTTCGTTAAACCAACAACTTGATATTCTGTTATTTTAACATTTAACGTATTAGGTAATTGCTTGGTAATGCTTACATCTTTAATTAATTTATTTTTCTTTAAATTAGTTTTAGCTTTACCTTTACTAAAAGTATACATGCGTGAAGTAGACTTAACATTGAGTGCTTTGTTAATTTGGCTTTTACTTACATTATGATTCCCCTCAATATTTACGTTGGAGATTTTACTTAATGGTGTAAACATATATAGTAAGAATATCACAATTAACAATACCAATACTGTAATAACGGTGTACTGAATTCTTTTTTGTCTTCGACGCCGTTGTGCTCTTTTCTCTTCTAGAGTTGGTGAACTAAATTGTGTAACTTTCTTATTAGAATCTGTTTGTTCTTCTTGTGCATGTTCTTTTTTCTTTGATGTTGATTTGTTTGATGTTAAAAAACTCAACCAATTTTTCTTTGCATTTTTATCTTTGTGCTTAGTTTTTGAAGTTGTATTATCTTCTATATTATTTGTTTGTTCTTTATCTTGTTGACTATCATCGTTATTAACATTTTCATCATTATGATAATGATTAATTTGCTCACTTTCGCGATACGACTCTGAGTTATCATTATCGCTAACAAAATCTTCTTTATCGTTTAAATGAGTTTTGCGATCATTTAAGATGTCCTCACTATGATGCTGTTCTTCTTCACTCTTATCATCATAGTGATTCGAGTTAGATATGTCGTCTTCAACTTTATCTTTAAACTTTTTTCTTTTACGCGTTCTAAAATCGTTACTTCTACGAAACATGCTTAACTCATCATTTTGTTTGTCATCGGAGTTAGCTGCATTGTTTCTGTTATTGTCATTAGATTTACCGTCCATTTTCTATCACGCCCTTTTAGTATGATGGCAAGTGTGCACGGAAACTTTGAATAAATTTCTCTCCACGTTCTTCGAATGTATTATACTGATCCCAACTTGCACATGCTGGTGAAAGTAACACCACATCATTTGGTTCAATAACGTCTTGAATTTTATCGACGGCATCTTGTACATCTGTAGCCTTGATAACGTATTTACCTTGACTATTTCCTAATTTAGCGAATTTTTCTTGTGTTTCACCAAATACGACCATAATTCTTACATTATTCATATAAGGTACTAATTCATCAAATTCATTACCTCTATCTAACCCGCCACATAACCAAATGATTGGTTGATTAAATGAATTTAATGCAAATTGTGTAGCTAGCGTATTTGTTGCTTTAGAATCGTTATAGTATTTATTAGTTCTATTTGTACCAATATATTGTAATCTATGTTCAATTCCTGAGAATGTTGTAAGACTGTCAACAATCGCTTTAATTGGTACACCAGCTAATATTGTAGCTAAAACAGCTGCTAAAATATTTTCTAAATTATGTTCACCTGGTAAAACTAAATCATCTACGCTAATAATACGAACACCTTTATATTCAATAAAGCCATCTTTAATATATATACCATCCACTTCTTGTTGAGTTGAGAAATATAACGTTTTAGCTTTTAAATTTTCTGATTCAATTAAATGACGTTGATGATAATTACAAATTAAGAAATCATCTTCTGTTTGATTTTTATATATTTGCTTTTTAGCATTTTGATAATTTTCAAGCGTTTCGTGATAATCTAAATGCGCTGAATAAATATTAGTGATAATTGCGATATGTGGTTTATATTGATCAATTCCTAATAATTGGAATGATGATAATTCAGTAATCAAATAATCTTTCGGAGTTACTTCTTGTGCCACTTTCGAAGCAACATAACCAATATTTCCAGACAATCTACCAGTTAATCTACTATTTTTAAACATGTCACCTATTAATGAAGTGACAGTGGTTTTACCATTTGTACCTGTTACTGCAATAATGGGCGCTTCTGAAATTAGATAACTTAATTCAACTTCAGTTAATATTTTTAAACCTCTTTTTACTGCTTCATCTATAATCGATACAGTGTATGGAATACCGGGGTTCTTAATAACTATAGGGTTATTATCTAATAATGAATTTGGATGGCTTCCACTAATAACCTTAATGCCCATAGCTTCTAAATCTTTAGCATGTGCATCTTGAGATAAATCTTTACCATCATTCACTGTTACATTCGCGCCTAATTTACTTAATAATTTGGCTGCCTCGTAACCACTTTTTGCTAATCCTACAACTAATACATCTTTATTTTCTAATCCTGTGTAATTTAGCATACTAGTGCACTCCAATCCATAAGCCTATTAGACCTGTTATTAAACCTACTGACCAAAATACTGTTACAACTTTCCATTCATTCCATCCACATAATTCAAAGTGGTGATGAATAGGACTCATTTTGAAAATACGTTTTTTAGTTAATTTATATGAAGCAACTTGTAACATAACTGATAACGTTTCTACTACGAATACAAATCCGATAAATATAAGTGATAACTCTTGGTTTAACATAATTGAAATTGTAGCAAATATGCCACCTAATGCTAAGCTACCTGTGTCACCCATAAATACTTTAGCTGGATTTAAGTTATATGGTAAGAAGCCTAGTAAAGCAAATACCATAATAATACAGAATGTACCTATTGCAGGTGATTCTAGTACAAAACTCATAATGGCATACATTGCAAAACCGATAATTGAAAGTCCTGTAGCTAAACCATCTAATCCATCTGTTAAATTGACTGCATTTGAAAAGCCAACTTGCCAAAAGATGATAAATATAACATAAGCAAATGAAAGAGGGATACCACCGTCAGTAAACGTAATATGTAAAGTTGTTGAAAAATTGACTAAGTTAAACACATTACTTAGTACGAAAAATATTACAGCAATTAAAATTTGTGCTAAAAATTTCTGTTTACTTGTTAAACCTTGGTTATTTTTCTTAACAACGATAATGTAATCATCAATAAAGCCAATTAATCCAAATCCGATTGTTACAAATAGTAATAAAATTATTGGATTAGAACGATCTACAAAAATAATCGCAATAACTGAAGCGATAATGATACTTATTAAGAATGTTAGTCCACCCATTGTTGAAGTACCCGTTTTCTTCATATGGCTTTGAGGCCCTTCTTCACGAATACTTTGTCCAAATTTCATTCTTTTGAGCGTTGGTATGAGTATAGGTACAAGTACAAAAGTTACTAGAAGCGATAACATCGCATATACAAAAATCATAATAATCTCCTTTTCTTTTATCCGTCAATTTACATATATTATTAAATATTTTTAATTGTTAGCTTTTACATTTTATCAGTTTTAGTTCTAAATTTATACGTTAGTTCATAACATATTAAGAAAGAGAGAAGGATAAATAAAATCCCAATCTCTTCCTTATATGTTGAATATCTATGTTGTACTAGTCAGTGCTTGAATCTTTCTTTTTAGACTTAGATTTATCTTTCTTATCAGATGATTTGTCTAATGATTGTTTATCACTATCGTCAGTTGTGCTATCAGTAGATTCTGCTGATAAAGTAACTTCAATTTTATCTGATTTTTTAAGTTTTTGACCTTGTGTCATAGATTGATCTGAAACAAAACCACTGCCAGTCGTTTTGACCTTAATGTTAGTTAATTCTTGGAAAGCAAGAACATCTTCTTTTGTCCAGCCTTTCATATCAGGCATAGTCAAGTCACCATCTGTTACTAAAAGAACTTTACTATGAGGCAATGCTTCAGAAACAGCTTTGACTGATTGTGATTTCACTGTTTTACCACTGCCAATAACAACTGGTTTAAGTGATTTAGCATTAATACTATCTTTAGCTTTTTCTATTGATTGTCCTTCTACGTTAGGCACTTTACTATAATCCTTTTTAGAAGCAGAATCTTTTGATTTATCAACGTTTAAATATTTCAACGTATTTTCCATGATCGGTTTGAATGCTTTACTTACACCCATTTCATATGCTTCTTGATCATTTTTTTGTGCAAGACTCATACCAGCATAAACAATCACTTTAGGATGTTTCTTAGGTGCATCACCCATGAAACTTACGAAGTATGGATTCTCACCCTTAACATAACCGCCACCTTTAGAATCGGCTACTTGAGCGGTACCTGTTTTACCTTCGATATCGTATCCTTTCACACGATAGTTCATCGCATGACTCTTCTTACTATTTACAACTTTATCTAATTCTTTTTCAACTTTATTAGCAGTATCTTCTGAAACTGGTTTTCCAGCGTAAGATTTCTCACCTTTATAAAAATTCTTTTTAGAAATTGGATTGTCTATACTACTTACAAACCATGGTTTCAACATATTACCTTTGTTGAAAAATGCTGACTGTGCTTGAATCATTTGAACTGGTGTTACTGTAGTTGATTGTCCAAATGCTGATGTTTTTTGTTGTAATTCATTATCCCATGCAATATGACCAGTGGATTCACCATCAAACATACCATTTGTTGATTTACCAAAACCAAATCGTTCATACCAAGATTTCATTTTATCAGCACCAACTTCATCTTGTAAGTGCATCATTAATGAGTTAGCTGAGTACGTAAATCCTAGTGTTTCAGGAATACTACCCCAACCTGTTTTATTCCAGTCAGAAATTTCTGAGCCCATTATCTCTCTAGGTCCTGATTTAAATTTCTTATTCGGGCTGAATTTACCTTCTTGAATAGCTGCAGCTAATCCATATGTTTTAAATGTTGATCCTGGTTCATAAGTATTTTGATATAAATCATTAGCCCATTTTTTACCAAAGTCTTTACCTGTTTCAGGATTAAATGTAGGTCTTTGGCTATACGCTAAAATTTCTCCGGTTCTTGCATCCATAACAACCGCAAATAAATCTTTAGGATTGTAGCGGTCAACCATGTCATCTAATGCTTCTTCGACGAACACTTGAATATTTGAATCAATCGTTAAATGAACATCATCGCCACGTTTAGGTTGTTTTTCTGATTTTGTATTTGGTGCGATGTATCCCCAGATATCATGTATATATTTTAATGATCCTTTTGAACCATTAAGATAACTATTAAATATCTTTTCAACTCCCATGGCACCATTTAATTGACCCGTATCAGGATCTTTTTGAGCCATACCAATTAAGTGAGAAGCAAAGTTACCATTAGGATAAAATCTTTCAGTTTCAGGATATAAGGTAATTCCTGGTAAGTCTTTCTTTTCAAGTTTTTCTTTATCTTGATACGTTAAATTAGTACCTTTTTGACCAAACTCTACTTGGAATACTTTTTTCTGATTCAATCTTTTTTCGATTTCATCTGGTTTCATATCAATAACTTTTGATAATTCTTTGGCAGTTTTCTTTTTATCTACCACATGCCTTGGCTTTTTACTATTTTCACTCGCTTTTTTATCTACTACTGCTACGACTTTATATCTTTCAACATCTTCGGCTAAGACTTTACCGTTTCTATCGTAAATCTTTCCTCGTTCTGGTTGCTCTGAGTTATTAACTAAATATTTTTGGTTTGCTTTCATTATCAAATCTTGTCCATTTGAATGACCAGTAATCATTATGTATGAAAACCTCAAAACCAATATAAAAAAGAGCAGCCCGAATAAACCAACAAGTAGGACTGCCCCTATTTTATTTTTTTTAATTTTAATTTTTCGTTTCGCCATTATTACGCACTACCTTTACATTATCGTTCTTGAGGCTCATACCTTGCTTCTTAGCCTTGTCGTAAATGCGTTCGTATGAAGAATTTTTCTTAATTTCAGATTTTAAGGCGCTGTTTTCGCTAGATTGTTGTTCGATTTTTTGATCTAAATCTGCAATTTTTCCTCGCGTATCATACGCATCCATTTTTAAAGATAGCATATAAATACTAATCATAGCAATGACAGAGACTAGCGTTATGTATAAAATCTTTTCGAATCTAGTAAGTTGAACGACAACTTTACGTTTAACGGTTTGCTTTTGAGGAGAGGTTTGCGGTTGTCTTTTTGGAACACTGGTTTGTGTTGCATTATCATATGGTTGGTAAACTTTTTCTACAGCCATGTTGAATTACTCCTTATTTTAATATTTCTGCAATGCGTAGTTTTGCGCTTCGGGCTCGATTATTGTCATCTAAATCTTCGTCAGTCGCAGTAATAGGTTTACGGTTTACGCGTTTCAATTTTGGGGTATATTCTTCAGGGATAACTGGTAAGCCTCTAGGTAAGTCAGGTCCCTTTTCATACTCTTGAAACATCTGTTTACATAATCGGTCTTCCAATGAATGGAATGTAATAACAGAAATACGTCCGTGTACCTTTACAAGCTCAATAGCTTGTTCTATTGAATCTTCGAATGCACTTAATTCATCATTTACTGCAATTCGTATAGCTTGGAACACTCTTTTCGCAGGGTGCCCACCTTTTCTTCTAGCTTTGGCAGGAATGCCTTCTTTAATAACTTCAACTAATTCTAATGTCGTCTCGATTGGTTGTTTTTCTCGGTTTGCTTCAATTCTTCTTGCAATTTGTTTTGAGAACTTTTCTTCACCATAACGATAGAAAATTTTGACTAATGCTTCAAAAGACCATTCATTTACAACTTCATAAGCTGATAATGATTGCGTTTGATCCATCCGCATGTCTAATTTAGCATCATGATGATAGCTAAAGCCTCTTTCTGGTACATCTAACTGTGGACTTGAAACACCTAAGTCATAGTAGATACCATCAACTTTTTCAATGTTTAGCTCTTTTAATATTTGTGTTAACTCTCGAAAATTACTGTGAATAAAAGTGACTTTATGTAAATGTTCTTTCAAAGCATCTTTAGCATTTTTTATTGCAGTTAAGTCTTGATCAATTGCAATAAGTCTACCTTCATCACTTAATTGATTTAGTAAATATAAGGCATGTCCTGCTCCACCTAACGTACAGTCAACATACACACCATCTTCTTTTATATTTAGATAATCAATGGTTTCGTTTAACATAACGCTTATATGATGAAACACTGTCATACCTCCAAATTAAAAATCAAAATCTATTAAATCCTCAGCAATATCTTCGAAACTATCTTCAGATTCCTCATAGAAATCATTCCAAGTTTCTCTATCCCAAATCTCAATTCGATTTGAAACACCTATTACTGTACATTCTTTAGTTAAATTAGCGTATTTCCTTAAATTTTGCGGAATATTAATACGTCCTTGTTTATCTAACTCTACTTCAACGGCACCTGAGAAGAACATACGCATAAACTTACGTGCGTCTTTTTTTGTCATAGGTAAGGTTTTCATCTTCTCTTCAATTTGTTGCCATTCATCTAAAGTATAGCCGAATAAACACTTATCAAGGCCTCGAGTGATAATAAAACGTTCATTTAAATCATAACGAAACTTGGACGGTATAATCATACGTCCTTTTGTATCTAATTGATGATCGTATTCTCCCATGAACATTTTTTCTCACCTCACCTTATTTATAATTTACCACATCTCCCCACTATCCTCCACTAATTATGTAAAATTCGTCAAAAATATTTATTTTTATAAAAAAATACCCGCTTTATCTTTTCGATAAAGCGGGCTTAAACGCTGTTATATCAATCTTTTATTATAATATGATCAAAAGTGTAAGAAAGTGGTGGATAAGTGGAGGGACTGAACACATCTTTCCCAAAATCATTCAAAATTTGAAGTGGATTCCATATTCTTTCTTGTAATCCTCCCATTGCGTGGAGATGATCATTAATTTCTCTAAAATGTCTCATGCTAATGTCATTTTCTCTTTCGATATTTAAAAGATAACGTTTTTTCAAATAATCATACTGTCTTAAGTGTATTTCATTATTTTTAGTTACTAAATTTTCATTAGCATTATTACCTTGAACTTCTTTATATAAAGAATGAAATAGATTTTCCTGTTGTTGTTTCATACTTTCAATTTCATTTAAAAATGTTTCGGAAGCTTGTTCACGAATAAATTTTTGTTTATCTTCTTCAATACCATTCTCTATGACCTGTTCTAATTGAAGTTGATACTGATTTAATAATTTTTGAGTTCTATTATATAAGTAAGTAATCCTCAATCTTGGTAATACAATCGGCATATCAATATTTAATAACTGAAATACATCATGTAGTTCTGCCCAATATTTAATTTCACTTGGACCACCGATGAAGGCCACAGTATTAAATAACCATTCTTCCATTATAGGACGTGTAACAACATTATTTGAAAATCTATCAGGTTCTTCATCTAATATGTCTAATAACTGTTGTTGATTATAGTTTTGTGTTGATTTACTTAAATGGAAAGCATCATTTTCATAAGTTAATAATTGTCTCATCCCTTCTTCATGAAGGAATAAATGCACATTAGTATCAGTTTGAATCATTTGAGACAAACCTTGTTGTGTTGTATTTTTTTGATTATTTCTAAAAGCTTCATCAATAGCACGATGTTTTAAAATCATTTCTTTTAATAAAGGTTTTTCCATTTTTCTCAACGAAGTATATTGAGCATCAATAAATAAAACACCATAATCTTTGAAGATTTCATGTAATAAAGCTTTAAAAATATTTGACCAGTTTTCATTACTTTTAATAATGTCTAAACACATTTGGTAAATTGCTTTACTATGCTCTGTTTCTTTTAATTGTTTAAAGTAATCATTCAACACTTCAATCATTTGTGACTGTTCAGGATTAAAACGAGATACATTACTTTCAGGTGGTGTCATAGTATGATATTTAATTTTATGTAGATGTGCGTCTTGTTGATTATAAGCAAATGTATGATTGACTTCATCAAAATCATGATCTTCTCCAGCAATCCAAAATACCGGTACAACCGTTTGGTTATATTTATTTGTAAGTTGTTGACTCAATGTAATAATTGAAAAAATCTTATGGATTGTATATAAAGGACCACCAAACAGACCAGCCTGTTGTCCTCCAATGACAACTTTTGCGCCATTAGCTAAAACATCCAAATGTGTTTGTTGTGCTTCAGTTATTGATAAATCTTCCATATAAGATTGAATAACATTAGCAAGTTCTTTTTCTCTTCCATTTGAAGGCGCATCCATTTTCTTTTTAAAGCTATCTTCTGACATAGCATCATATTGGTAGAATTGTTGGAGTGTACCATCACTATTTTTTATTTTGGAAATAAACTGATCGTCATTGTTTAATTTTAATATTTTACAGTCCATTGTTTTTCTCCTTCAGTATCACTATTCCTAATATAGTATAAAGACTATACTCACTTATGACAATTTAACGGCTTATAAAAATTTATAAAATCTTAAAATTCATTAAAAATACATACGTTCGAAATGACATTCGTGTCATTATTTTTATTTTGAATGGTATAAAAAATTCAACTCGTATAAATATATTTATCTAGTTTAATTTTGGCTTAGAGCATAAATAAATGAAAAGAACATAGACTTTAAGGTATAATATAAGAAAGGAATAAAGGGGGACATGATGATGAGCGACGTAAAAAAATTAGAAATTAATTACAAAACTGATGAGTTATTCGAAGATTTTAGAGAGTTTGGTAATAAAGATTTATATATGGTTGAAGAATTTAACGGACAAATGATCGATGCAAGTTCAGACTCACCTTTTTATGGTATTTTTGTCGGAGATAAATTAGCTGCAAGAATGGCATTGCTAAATAAAGGTGAAGTTGAGGAATCTTACTTCCCTGATTGTGACGATTATATTTTATTATGGAAATTAGAAGTATTAGAGAAATATCAAAACAGAGGTTTTTCTAAGGAATTAATCGATTTTGCAAAATCATTTAACCTTCCTATTAAAGCAATCGCTAGAAATAATTCAAAATCTTATTTCGAAAGTCAAGGTTTCAAAGATGTCGAAGCTAAAAATCCTGAAGGACATGATGTTTTAATTTGGCACCCATAGTACGAAAAAATTCCACCGAATTTATTAAATTCGATGGGATTTTTTAATTTGATTATTCTACAATATCAATTAATTCTTTAAGAGACTTAATTTCATAATCAGGTTGAATTGTTGTATTATTTTCTTTATTTCTTAAATTGAACCAACATGTAGCAATATTAGCATTTTTTCCTCCTAAAATATCCGAAGTAAGTGAATCTCCTACAATTATTGCCTTTTCTCTATGTGTTTCTCCCATTTCTTTAAAAATGTAATCAAAAAATTCTGGCATAGGCTTTTGATAACCTGTTTGTTCAGATATAAAAATGCCATTTAATGTTTCGTTAAATGTTGTTTGAGCTAAACGACGTTGCTGTGTTTCTGTAACCCCATTTGTCACAATATAAATATTATGTTTTTTTCTCAAATAATCTATTGTGTCTAAAGTCCCATCAAAAAAGCTAGGTGTAGCTTTTGCTAATTCATCTCTAAATAGGTTGTCAGCTAAATTCCCATCAACTTCAATGTTATAGTCTTTAAAGTAATTAACAAATCTCAGAGTTAAAACTTCAACTTTAGTTAATTTATTTTCTTGAAAAGCTTCCCAATGAGATTGATTAACCTTTCTAAAATAATAAAAATCCTCTTCTGTTGGATAATGATTAAAACGTTTAGCCATATTATAAAATGCTTTTTCTTCAGCATCATAAAAATCAACAATTGTATCATCAAAATCTAGTAAAATAGTTGTGTATTTCATTTTTATATCCCTCGCTACTCTTGTATCTCTATTAACAATAACAAATTTTGAATATAATTTCTTAGAAAATAAAAAAAGACCAGAGCGCTTGCCCTGGTCAGTACTAAATATTTGAATATTAGAATCCGAATAATTTTCCTAATACGCTAACACCATTTTCTACGATGCTTACGATGCTTGTTCC